>JAUZGC010000155.1 GCA_030840105.1 Microbacteriaceae bacterium | reverse complement strand
CCCGCTCGAGTTGGTAATGGTCTGGCGCACATAACGGGCGTTGACGGGCTGTTGCGAGAACGAGTAGTTCGTCCGGTTGGTTGTCTTGCTTGCGGTGTGGTCGTCAAACATCGACCAGGTGACTCCGTCGGTCGAGTACTCGAGCAGGTACGAGTATCCGGAGGGCAGTTCGAATGTCGTGACCACGCTGTTGATGCTGGTCACAGCGCCGAGGTCCACCTGGATCCACGATGGGTCTGAGCGTCCGAGGGCCTGCGCCCAGCGGGTGGACAGGTTGCCGTCGACAGCCAGGTTCGGCGTGTTCGGGTCGGAGTAGGAGGAAACCGTGACCGTCTTGCCGAGGGCGAGGTCGTTGTCGGCGGGCATTGTGACCGCCGTCGAAGAACTCGGAGCGGACTCGTTGTCCTGCGCGTCCCGGGCCACCACCGTGTAGCTGTGCGAGGAGCCGGGGGCCAGCCCGCCGAGGCTAACACTGGTCGACGCGGTGAGCGCGACTCGGGTGGTGCCGTCGTAGACGGCGTATCCGGAGACGCCCACGTTGTCGGTGGATGCGGGCCAGCTCAGATCGAGCAGAGTCGGCAGCTGCACGGTTGCCGTGGGCGCGGCTGGCGTCGACGGTGCCTGGGTATCTGCGCTCGCCGCCGCGGCCTGGCCGTACACCTGGAGCTCGTAGATGCTGCCGCCGTTACCGCTCGTTCCGGTGATCGTCAGCCGCACGAAGCGGCCAGTGACCGGCGCGGACGGCACCGAGTAGTTCGTGGCCTCCGTGGTGTTGGACCCGGTGTGGTCCTCGACGGTCGTCCAGTGCAGCTCATCGGTGGATGCTTCGAGCTTGTACTTGTAGCCGGTCGCCTTCTCGAACGTCGTGATTGCGCCCGAGATGTTGTACTGCTTGCCGAGGTCCACCTGGATCCACGACGGGTCGGGCAGGCCGAGGCCCTGCGCCCACCTGGTCGAGAGGTCACCGTCCACCGCATTCTTCGGGTAGTTCGTTTCCGAGTCCGACGAGGCCGTCACCGGCTGGTTCAGTGCGAGGTCGGTTCCGGATGGCGTGGTCACCGTGAGCGCCGGACTCGCGTTCGACTCGTTGCCCGCCGCATCCCGTGCCGTCACCGTGAAGGTGTACGTGGTGTCGGCGGTAAGGCCGGTGACGCGCACGTTCGGATCCTTGCTCGCGCTCACCAGCGTGCCGTTCGCGAATACCGAGTAGCCGGTGACACCGATGTTGTCGGTGGACGCGGGCCAGGAGAGCTGGGCGACCGTTGGGAAGCTCATGGCTGCCGACGGCTGGCCAGGCGCGGTCGGAGCGACGGTGTCGCTTGGTCCCGGGGTCGGGTTGATGTCCTGGTATGCAGGCTGGAGCCCCGCAGTCTTCACGATGCTGGCCGGCAGCTGATCGCAGCTGGCCACCGTGGCGTTGTTCGCGACGGTGTCGTTGATGCTATTGGCCTGGGTGGAGTAGTTCGGGTTGGTCGTGTAGTTGCGGTCCGCCGTGTTATTCATCCCGTGGTTCATCAGCAACCACTGGTACGAGATGTTGCAGAACGCGTTCTGGGTGAGGTGCCAGTAACGGCTGCCCTCATCCTGGTAGATCGCACCGTACGCGGGCGTCGGGATATTGGTGATGAGATTGCCCGAGATCACGCTGTTCGGGCTGGCACTCAGCGTGTAGATCGCGCCGCCGTCGGCCTGCAACTTCATGATGTTGCTGATGACGTTGTCGGTCACGACGGTGTTCGTGCTCGGCGTTGGGGTGTCGTAAACCGGGACGCCGGAGTTGCCCGGATAGTTGGTGTCGCCGCCCTGGTCGGTCAGCCCCCAACCCCAGCCCACGGAAATTCCGCTGTACGGCAGGTCATAGACCTCGTTGTGCGAGATCGTCGTGTGGTCGGTGTAGGTCGCGAGGATGCCGACCGACCCGGTGTAGATGTCCGCAACGTTGGTGACCACGTTGTTGCTGACCAGCGTGTCCTTGGTCACCGAGCGCAGATCGGTGGGGTGGTGGTCGATCACGTCCGTGCCACCGATTTGGATGCCTGTCGCCGCGATGTCGGTAAAGACGTTGCCGACGATATTCGTGCCCTGGCTCCCGGTATTGAGGTTCAGGCCGACGGCGCCGAGGTTGGTGAACCGGTTGCGGCTGAACGACACGTTGTGGCCGTACGTCACGTTCACGGCGCCGGGGGTCTTCTGCCAGTTCAGGCGGGTGGAGTCGAACGTGGGGTTGTCACTGCCGACGATCCGGAAGCCTGCCTGACCCTCGATCATGCCGTCCGAGGAGCTGGGAGCGAGCCACGTCGAATACGAGAAGGTGATGCCCTGGAACGAGACGTTACTGACCGGGTTGTCGATGGTGCCGTTCAGGTCGACCAGGTCCTGCACCTTGGGCACGGTGACGGTCGCCGTCGCGAGATTCTGACCGGGCTTCGGCATGTAGTAGAGGTCACCGGTGGTCTGGTCGAGGTACCACTCCCCCGGAGTGTCCAGGAGCTCGTAGGCGTTCTCCAGCCAGATGGGGTTCTGGATCTCCTGACCCTGGTGGAGGTTCGCATTGTTCCAGCACGGCTGCTGGATCGTCATGGTGTTGCCGACGATCGACTGGACGGGGCAGCGGTCGAGCATCCAGCCCCAACGGCTCACAACCTCCATGTCCGTCTGGTTCTTGTATGCGTCGAGGCTGGTGTCCGTGATCGTGTATCCGGTCGCGGTCTTGGTAAAGCCGGCGGGGTAGTTCCCGCTGCGGGCGCGGGTCTCCAGCTCGCCGTTCACGTAGAGCTGGCGAGTGTCGAGATTGCCAATATTCGTCTTGTAGATGCCGCGGGAAGCATCCGAGAGGATCCAGCCGGTGACCGACTGGCCACCGCTGATGACCGGATGCGCGCCCGGCGCGGCCTCGTACGTGATCGTGTGACCGTTCTGGCCAGAATCCTGGCTGGTCAGCGTGAAGGTGCTGTCGACCGTGTACGTGCCGTCAGCAAGCACGACGTTGATATCGCTCTCCGCGTGCTGGCTGATCTTGCGGACGGCGTCGCGCGCCGCCGTGAGCGAGCGGAACGGATGATTCTGGGTGCCGTTCTGCACGCCGCTGCCCGTCGGGGCGACATACACCGAGATCGGCTTGGGCGCGGCGGTTGCGGTCGGTGCGGCGTTCGCAGTGGCCGGCGCGAGCAGCGCAGTCACCACGATCGCGACGCCCGCGACAATCGTCGCCGGACGCGCTGAGGCAAAGGGGTATCGCAGGAAGTTCCGCATTGAAGTTCCGATCGGTTGGAGAGAGAAAGACGCGGGGTGGATCAGCCGCGCTTGGTAAGCGTGAAAATTCGGTCGCGGATCTTGCGCTCGAATTGATGTTGGGTCGTGTCGATGTGTTCGGTCATGAGCCGGGTGGCCAGGTCGGTGTCGCCTGCGGCAATGGCCTCGGCGATGGCGACATGCTGGCGGCCCGCGTCTTCCAGAGAGCCGGGCACGTCACCGTGGAAGAGCAGCACGTCGGTCTGTGCGGCGAAACGACGAATGTTCACCACGGTCGACTGCAGGAAGATGTTGTTCGCGGCAATTCCGACGGCGTCGTGGAACCGGGCGTCTGCGGCGGCAAACGCTTCGGCCTGATTGTCGACGCCGGCAGACGCGGACTCTTCGGCCGCCTCGCGGATGGCGCGCACATGGATCGGTGTGGCCATCGTCGCCGCTCGGCGCGCCGTGTCGGCCTCGATCAACCGGCGGTAGTCGAGGAGCATCAGCACCTGCTCCATGTCGGTCGGCTGGAAGCGCGCGAGTTCTTCGTCTCCGAGGGAGTTGCCAGCCGACGCCACGAAAATGCCGGCGCCCTTTCGCACACTCAGCCGGCCAATAGCGGCGAGCACCTTCACCGCTTCACGGGTCACATTGCGTGTGGCATCGAGGATCTCCGCGAGACCCTGTTCGGTGGGCAGCCGGTCGCCCGGCTTGAGGTTCTCCTCGGCGATGTACTGCAGGAGACGCTCCGCAACCAGCTCGTAGCCGGGACGGTATCGATCCTCGGCGGTCTCCGGTTCTCCGGTTTCCGCTCTGTTCGCGTTGATCGCCACCGCAGCCTCCATTGGTTGATGAACAGGCTCGTTCGCGGATAAGTATTACACATTGTGAGATAGATGCAATCTATTTTTCCCGAACCACGGTTGACTGCGGAATTCTCCCGTGAATTGCTTGGCTTTCGGAGGACATTGACCCCTTGCAGTTGGCCACGTTTCAAATAGATCTGGTTCTTGCTATCGTCGTTGCACCGCACCGTCACAGACCAAAGGAGGGCCGTGGCCTCCGAATCGCTCGAATCCCGCACACCGGCGCAACGGCCGCGCCGACGTGTGGTGCACGACGGTCCGTTCGGTCTCGGCTGCGCACCGCTCGGGAACCTCTATCAGGCCGTCGCTGATGAGGAGGCATCCGCGCTCCTCGAGGCCGCCTGGGATGCCGGCATCCGCTGGTTCGACACCGCTCCGCACTATGGGCTAGGCCTCTCCGAGCGCCGCTTGGGCGCGTTCCTTCGCACCAAGCCGCGACACGAGTTCACCGTCAGCACCAAGGTCGGCCGACTTCTCGTGCCGAATCCGTCTGGCGCGCCGGAGCGCGACCCGGAGGGATTCGACGTTCCCGCCGACCAGCGTCGTGTGTGGGACTTCTCCGGCAATGGGGTCATTGCCTCCCTCGAGGCGAGCCTCGAACGACTCGGCCTCGAGGCGATCGACGTGGCGCTCATTCACGACCCGACCGAGCACATCGAGACCGCCATCGGTGAAGCCGTCCCCGCCCTCGCCGAGCTGCGCGACACGGGAGCGATCGGCGCCGTGGGCGTCGGAACGCGGGACACGGCCGCGCTCACCCGCTTCGTAACCGAGACCCGGATCGACACGCTCATGCTCGCGGGCCGGTACACGCTCCTCGACCAGTCCGCGGTCGACACGCTCTTTCCCGCGTGTCTGGAGCATGGCGTCTCGGTGCTGAATGCCGGCGTGTTCAACAGCGGCGTGTTGGCGTTGGTCACGCCCGACGATGCTGCGCCCTTCGAATACTCGGCGGCGCCAGCGGAGGTCATCCATCGTGCACGCCAGATCGCGGATGTCTGCGCGACGTTCGACACGACCCTCCCCGCCGCCGCCATGGCCTTCGCGCGATCGCATCCCGCCATCGAAGCAGTCGCCGTCGGGGCCGCCAACGCACGGCAGCTGCGCGAAAACCGCGCCCTGGTCGATGCCCCGCCACCGCCCGCGCTGTGGGATGAACTCGTGCGTCGGGGCATTGCTCCCGCGTTGGCATTGGGTGCAGAGTGGCGGCATGTGGATTGATCGAAGTGTGAGGCCCAGCGATCTCCCTCCGCCGCCGACACCGGATGAGGTCGCCGCTGGCTTCCCGGTGCCCCTGTTCACCCTGGTCACCCAGGACTCGGTCGAGGAGGCGGGCGTCAGCGCAGCATCCGTAACGCAGGATCAACGGACTGTGATGACTGCGGCAACGCTGTTGTACACATTGTGGCGTAACCCGGCCGATCACGACGATCCCGCCAACCTCGTCGACCTCACAGAAGAAATGCGGGCATCACTCGACGCGGAGCCGCCGTGGCCCCTTCCGGAGTGGATGGTCCGGTGGCGGAAGCGGATGCGTTACCCGCTGCTGTGGGATGCCGTGCGCACGACGCACGTCAGTGACGAATCCGCGTGGTACACCCCGGAGCTGGCCTTGGTCGAACATGTCAACTATGTCGTGACGAATCAGTTTCGTGACGCGCGTGTGCGAGGTGGGTTTCCCGGTGAGCTTTTTGACCCAGCGACCGAAGACCACGTCGAACACAACATCCCGATCTCCGTCGACGGTGTGGAGGTGACGGGCACGCGCATCGACACGGACCCGCACGTGCTCGGGCTGGCCGCCGACCTGGGCAATCGGATACTCACGGCTGCCTTCGCGCGCGAACACCTGCCGTTCCTGCGCCCGGCTTTCGCCACCCGCCCGTAACCCTTGCGGGCAACGTGGTGGTCGACGGGCGCGCACGTCGCGCCGACCATGGCAGCGCCTCTCACCGCCGTGAGAGGACCGCAAAGATCGGGCGATGCCTTGCGCCCGATTCGTCGCGATCGGTCAGGACGGTGAAGCTATCGACTTTCCATTGCGGAGTCACGAGAACGTGGTCGATGGGCATGGCGAGCCACGTTGGCACGGCTGTGGGCCAAGTGCCGACGCTGCCGGCGTCAACGGAGGTTGCCGCGTCCTGGCAGCGGCCCAGGCGGTCTCCTCCGAAACTGTCCAGGGTGGCGTTGAAGTCGCCGATCGCAATTACATTCTCGGAACGGCATAGATCCGAGACCCAAGCCAGATCGGCATTCCAGCTCGCCGTGCTGCTCAGCGTCGGCTTTTCCGCATGGATTGCCACGAACGTGGGAAGCGTCGAATCGGTAGGGCGGACGACGAGCGAGCGTGACATCATATCCATTCCCGCGCTGACAGCATCTGGGCGGTCCAGCTGCGAGCTGATGAGGACGAGCACCTTGGCTCCACTGGCGGGAACCGAACGCGGTTTCATCGGGAGCTGATACCCGGCGAAGGCATCGAGAATACCCTGCTGGTCGCCCGACGAGATGTCGGGCAGCACGACGACATTCGCGTGGACAGTCGCCGCGGCCGAGGCGATTGCGGAAGGAGTCACGAGGGCGCCATTCGTGTTCCACGACAGGATCCGGAGCTGATCGGGGCGAGCAGGAGCTGGTTCGGCGTTGACCAGTCCGCGCGCCATCACGATGGGCGTGCTGATCGCTGCGGATACCAGCAGCGCCACCACGATGGGGACGACGACGAACCGTGCTCGGCGAACCACCGCAAGGGCCACGCCGATAACGCCCACGAGTACGGTGCCCGCGGTGACCGCATTCCGGGGGCCCGTCAATCCAGCAAGAACAGGCATCCGCGCGATCCTGAGGATGTCGGCAAAGTTCAACACGATCGCAGCGACGAGGATAAGACCCGCGAAGCACCACCAGATGCGAGATGACCTCCGAGACGGAGGTGCTTCTCGCACTCGGTCAGCCACGGTCAACTCGAAACGATCGTCGTCGGCCCATGGAAGGAGCTTGGCGCTTGAGCGGATCCTCCGCAAGAGGAGCTATTCGGCCGATCCCCTCTGGCGCGGCTCGTAGGCGATCGGGGGAAACGCGCGTGCGACAAGAGCGCGCATCGTTTCAAGATCACCCGTGACGAATTGGTGTGCGCGGGCCTGCACAAGGATGTTGCCCATTGCCGTTGCCTCGAGTGGCCCGGCGAGGACACGAATCCCGCTTCGATCAGCCGTCAATTGGCACAGCAGGCGGTTGAGCGAACCGCCACCGACGATGTGGATGACGTCCACGGCGTGCCCGGTAAGGGCCACGGCCGTTTGCACCGCGTCAGCGAATGCCACAGCGAGGCTCTCGACAATCGCGCGGACAGTGGCCTCCGGCGAATCAGGCGCTGGAAGGCCGTGATCGTTATACCAG
>JAUZGC010000253.1 GCA_030840105.1 Microbacteriaceae bacterium | reverse complement strand
CAGGATCTGCGAATCGTTGTTGACGGCGTTCGAGAGCACGATCTGTTCATCCTGGAACTTGAGCGCATAGATCAGGCGCGTAAAGATGTTGTCGAGCTTGGGGCCGCCGTTGCCGGTGAAGGTCGTGTAGGTCTGCGCTGTGCTGTTGGTGCCACCCGGGTAGTCGAGCTCGATCGGTTTGGTTCCGGCCGGGGCTCCCACGATCGAGTACTTGGGTGATTGCTGGCCGAAGTAGATCCGCGGCTCATACGTTCCGAGCGCGCCCGTGACCGGGATGCCGGACTCGAGGAAGACGGGTTGTCCATCTGGCGAACGCTGGTTGCCGTACGCCGCGACCACTCCATAACCGTGCGTGTAGACGACAGTGTCGTTGTACCAGTTCTGGGCGGCGCCGAGGCCGGACTGCTGCAGTTCGCGGACGGCGACCACGGCATCCTGCTCGTTGCCGTTGATCGTGTATCGGTCGACGGCAAGGTTCTGCGGGAAGCCGTAATACTGCTTGAACTGTTGGAGCTGTTCGAACGCGGCGCTGACCTGTGCCGGGTCGATGATGCGAATCTGGGCCGTCGTCTGGGCGTCCTGGCGCAGCGCGCCTGGCTGGGCCGTGGTCTTGGCGTTGTACGGCGTCGTCTTGACACCGGAGACACCGTACGCCTCGCGGGTGCTGTTGATACTCCTCTGGATATATGGCGCCTCGATGTTCTTCTGGCTCGGTTCGACCTCGAAGCGCTGAACCACCCACGGGTAGATGGCACCGATCAGCAAAGCGGACACGATCAGGAGAAGCGTGCCGACGATCGGCAGCCGCCACCGGCCAATGAAAGCCGTGACGATGAACAGGATCGCGACCACGACAGCGATCCCGGCAAGGATGGCCCGACCGGGAATCGTCGCGTTCACATCCGTGAATGCGGCGCCATTGATCATGCCATTCACGTTGGAGTCGGTGACGGTCGCAAACCGGTCGAGCCAGATGCTCACGGCCTGCAGAAGCAGGTAGACTGCGGCGGTCGAAGCGATCTGGATGCGTGCCGCCCTCGCAATGCGGACCTCACGGCCATTCACCCGGATCGAGCCGTAGAGGTAGCAGGTCGCGAGCGCGGCGACGAATGCGATGATCACCACTGCGGACGCGAACCCGACGAGCCCGCGATAGAACGGCAGGTCGAAAAGGTAGAACGAATTATCGAGGTGGAACTGCGGATCCGTCTTGCCGGAGGGCGTGCCATTGATCCACATCAAAGCGGTCTGCCAGCGGCTCCCCGCTGCAACGCCGGCGAAGAGCCCGAAGACGATCGGCACGCCGTACATGGCAAGGCGACGCAGCGGCTCAACGACCTGCTGGTAGCGGTCGAGCTGCGAGTTGAGCTTCGCGTAGACCGGGCGCAGTCGGTATGCGAGCTGGATCGTGACCCAGAGCGGCAGCGCCATACCGAGGAAGCCGATCAGGAAAAGCGCGGCGGCGGCATACCACTGTGTCGTCAGCACGCTGAGGTAGCCAAGCTGCTGGTACCAGAGGACGTCGGCGTAGAGGCTCGCGAAGATGAAGAACAGGATCACGAGTGCGACGATGATTCCGAGAGTGATCCAGATCGTCGCTCGGCGGCGTCCCGGGAGTCGACCTGTTGCTGCTGAAGTCACGTGTGGCCCTCAATGTTCTACGTCGAAACGGTCAGAGTTCCATCCTAGGCGCGACCTCCCCCGAGAACACTGCGCCAAACGTGAGCGGCTATCCCACCGGACAGCTGGGAAGAGAGGCCGTATTGGCGCCCGTGCTGATCGCTTTAAGGGCCGCGAGTGAGTTGTCGAGCGTCTTGACCGCGACGACCCTCAGTCCGCCCGGGATGTGACCCGTGACCTCGTCGCAATTCGAAGACGGAGCCAGGAACCAGGTCGCCCCTGCGCCGCGTGCAGCGAACATCTTCTGGCGGATGCCCCCGATCGCGCCAACGTTGCCCTCATTGTCGATCGTTCCGGTGCCAGCAACCTTCTTGCCACCGTTGAGGCTGCCCGGCGTGAGCTTGTCGATGATCCCAAGCGCGAACATCTGCCCTGCGCTCGGGCCGCCCACGTTGTTCAGCTGGATCGAGACGGTGAACGGGAACGTGTAATCCATCCCGACTCCGATTCCAAGAACGGCGGATGTCCCGCTCTTCACAGGGGTGATGGTGACGGTCTGCGGTGCCTGCGCACGGACGATGCCGATCTGAGCGGGCTTGGCCACGCCGTTCTTCGCCAACGCATCGCGCAGCGACTGCACACCTGCGACTGGCTTCCCGTTCACGCTTACGATCTCATCGCCCACCTTGAGAACGCCGACGGCGGGATATCCCGTGGCCACCTGCTTGACAGCGACCGCCTGCGGGAAGTGATAGCCGAGCTTGTTCAGTGCCGCCGCAATCGCATCCTTCTGCGAGTCGATCATGAGCGTCTGGTTCGCCTTGTCGCTCTGTTGACTCGTCTGCCCCGGTGGGTAGACGGCGTCGACGGGCAGCACGGCCTTGCTCGGATCAAACCAGGCGCTGGCCACTTCCATCCAGCTGGGCAGGGCCTGCGGGTTGCCCACGACGGAGACGGTCAAGAGGTCGAGCGCGCCGGAGGTCGGGTACGTCTTCTGACCGGGGATCGTGATGAGCGGTTTGGCGCCCGTGGAAGCCGGCTGACCAACGACGTGATCAGTGGCCAGCGTGTTGAACGCGGGGCCAGGCTGTTCGATGACATAGGGGGCAGGGACCAGGGCCAGGCACAGAGCCAGAACGAATGCGACGCCCAGGAGAACCCAGCCGATAACAACACTCCGCGGGGGCGAGGTACGGCCGATTTCACTCTCGCTGTCGTGTCGCCGATCATCGTCGCTGAAGAGCGCCACGACTCCCCTTTCTCAGATGCTCGCGATTTCTGCGATGTTCGCGACAGGCGGACACCCCGACCCATGAGCCTAGGCCAATTCCCATCTACTGCCGTCGATCAAGAGCTAGCGTAGATTCTGCGCCTGAGAGGTTGCATTGACGAGAGAAGCGGATCATGGCCGACGACCCCAACAACGACCAGGACGACGAATTCCGCGACATGTTGCGCGATTTTCTCTCCGGCAACTCGTCGATTGATCCGAGCCAGCTCGCAGGAGCGGCCGGTCTGCCCAACGACCCCGCCAGCATTGCCCAGCTCATCGGGCAGTTGCAGAACGCGTTGCGAAGCGGCGGAGACGGCATCAACTGGGACATCGCCCTCGAACAGGCGAAGACGCTCGCGGGCAAGGATGCCACGTCCGTGGAGCCGACGCAGCGCGCAGCCCTTGAGCAGGCCTTGCACGTCGCCGCGCTGTGGCTCGACGAAGTCACCTATGTGTCTGAGCTGATGACGGAGCCGCAGCTGATCGGCCGCGTTGAATGGACCAGGCAGACCATGCCGCTGTGGAGCCAGCTTGCCGAGCCGGTCGCGCTCAGCATTGCGGATGCCCTCACGCGCGTCATCCGGGAGCAAGCGCCCGAGGAGATGCAGGCAATGATCGCCAATGCCGGCCAGCTCATGCGTTCGGTCGGCGGCGCCCTCTTCGCGATGCAGCTCGGTCAGGTGGTCGGCCAGCTCGCGAGCGAGGTCGTCTCCGGTGGCGACATCGGCATCCCGTTGCTCGCGGACGGCCATGCCGCCCTGTTGCCGCAGAACGTCGCCGAGTTCGGGGACGGGCTCGACATTCCCGACGACCAGGTGCAGCTCTACCTGGCGGTGCGCGAACTCGCCCACGCACGGTTGTTCCGGCACGCGAAGTGGCTGCGGCTGCAACTGCTGACCTCGATCACCGAGTTTGCACACGGCATCACGATCGACACCGATCGGCTTGAGGAACTCGCGGAGAGTTTCGATCCGTCGAACCCGGAGGAGCTGCGCGAGGCCATGGTCAGTGGCGCGCTCATCCCGCCGAAGACCGAGGCTCAACTCGCGGCGCTCGGCCGGCTGGAGACCACGCTCGCGCTTGTCGAGGGTTGGGTCGACGTCGTCACCGCCGAGGCCACCACGCTCCTGCCGAAGACCGACGCGATCGCCGAGACTGTGCGCCGACGCCGCGCTTCGAGCGGTCCCGCCGAGTCGGCATTCGCGACCCTCGTCGGGCTCGAGTTGAGGCCGCGGCGACTCCGCGAGGCCGCCGCGATGTGGAAAGCGGTGACGGATGCCGCGGGCGGCGAGACGCGGGACCACCTGTGGTCGCACCCTGACCTGCTCCCCACGGCAGAGGACCTCGACAACCCGGCGAACCTCGTCGCCCGGTTGGGCGCGCTGGCCAGCGGCGAGGAGCCGCAGCTGGACGCGGTCGACCAGGCCCTCGAAGACCTTCTGCGCGGCGACACGGAGCGCCCGAAAGAAGACTGACGCCCCGCTCTGACTACTAACGCTTTGTGGATGAATCGAGCGGGATTCATGCCGAACGCGGCATCATTCCCGCATGGTTCTCCGACTCGATCCACGCATCCCCCAGGTCTGGCGCTCCCCCGACGTGGTGCAGTTCGGCATTGACCGACCGCTCGCGCTGATCACGGACGTGTCCACGGCAGACGAACGGATGGTCGAGGCGCTCGGCGGTGGAGTGACCAGGTCAGGGCTCTCCATGATTGGGAGGCACGCCGGAGCAACAGAGGCAGACGTCATCCGACTGCTCGCGGCGTTACGCCCCGTACTACTCCCGCGCAAGCCGGTATCGAACGATCCTTCGCCGCGCATCGTGATCGACGGAAGCGGACGAACCGCCGACCACCTGGCGATCATGCTGCAGGCGGGCGGCTGTGTCGTGAACGATGGTTCCGGGCCGGACGCGGCAGACTTTGCCGTCGTCGTCGCGCACTACGCCATCACCCCCGAACGCTACGGCGTTTGGCTGCGCCGGGACATCCCCCACCTTGCGATCGTGTTCGGCGACCGCGGTGTGCGGATCGGGCCGCTCGTAGAGCCAGGGATCACGCCCTGCCTGTACTGCATTGAACTCGCGTATACCGACGACGACCCGGCCTGGCCGGCAATGGCCGCGCAGTTGTACACGCGCACGGCACCGGCCGAGACACCTGTCACGAGCGCAGAGGTCGCTGCGCTTGCGGCCAGGGCGATCCTGGCATGTATCGGCCGGGGCGCAGACGGCAACGATCCGCGTGCATTCGCCGCGAGGAGCATCCGGATCGACGGCGAAACGGGAGGGGCTAGCGTGCGCGAGCACCAGCCGCACGCGGACTGCGGCTGCCAATCTCTGCCAGGAAACGTGATGGCGCTCGCGCCCCACCACGCTGCTGACCGGTCTCCGACCAACTCAGGTGAAGGCGCCGGCGCGCTCGCGTGATGCCGACGTACAACAGGCGCCGCTCCTCGTCGACCTGGTCGAAAGTCTTGGCGTAGCTGATCGGAACGAGACCCTCGCTGAGGCCGATCAGGTAGACGGTGTCCCACTCGAGCCCTTTGGCAGAGTGGAGCGTGGCAAGCGTCACGGCCGAGACGGTGGGTTCGTGCTGCCCGGCCTGACGCTCCAGCAGCTCATCCGTGAACCGGCGGAAGGTCATGCCGGGCGCCGCGAGATCGACAAGACCCATGATCGCGTTCAGCGACTCCCATCGGTCGCGAACCGCGCCGCGCGCCTGGGGCGGGTCCTGCGTCCAGCCGAGCGAGCGCAGAACGTCGCTGACCGACTTGAACAGCGGTTCACCGCTGATCGAGACGGATGCCGCGCGCAGCGACATCACCGCCTGGCGCACCTCTGGCAGGTCGAAGAACCGCTTCGCACCGCGGATCTGCACGCTCACCCCGGCATCGGCCAGCGCGGTTTCCAGCGCCGCCGCTTGCACGTTCACGCGGAAGAGCACGGCGATGTCCTCCGGCTTGTCTCCAGCGGCGATTTGGACAGCGATCGACTGGGCCACCGCGCGGGCCTCCGCCATATCGGAAGGGTGCGCCGCGACGGTAGGCGAACGCCCGGCCGGACCTGTCGCCGCAGAACCCGTCGCCGGGGCGGCAGCGGACGTCGCGGCCGCGGAACGCAGTGTGAGCGCACCAGAACGCCCGCGCATGAGCTGGTTGGCGGTTTCGACTACTTCCGCCGTCGACCGATAGTTTTGTTCGAGGCGTACGACCGCGGCATCCTCGTAGCGTCGTTCGAAGTCGAGCAGGAACTCGCTTCGGGCCCCAGCGAAGGAGTAGATCGTCTGGCTCGCGTCGCCGACGACGCACACATCGCGGCGCCCGCCCAGCCACAGGTCCAGCAGCTGCTGCTGCAGCGGAGAAACGTCCTGGTACTCGTCCACGACGAAGAAGCGGTATTGCTCGCGCACCT
>JAUZGC010000141.1 GCA_030840105.1 Microbacteriaceae bacterium | reverse complement strand
GCCCTTTCATGCAGAACGGGCAGTGGTCGGTCGACACCATCTGCAGGTCATTGGTCCGCAGGCTCTGCCACATGTGGTCCTGGTGGCCCTCGGCGCGTGAGCGCAGCGGCGTGGAGCACACCCACTTGGCGCCCTCGAACCCCGGCGCGCCGAGCTGCTCCTCGAGCGAGAGGTACAGGTACTGCGGGCAGGTCTCGCCGAAGACGTTCTGCCCCCGGTCCCTCGCCGCCGCGATCTGCGCGACGGCCTGCTTGGCCGAGACGTGCACCACGTAGAGCGGGGCGCCGGTCAGGTCCGCGAGCATGATCGCGCGGTGCGTCGCCTCCTCCTCCGTCTGCCAGGGCCGGGTGAGCCCGTGATAGACCGGCGCGGTGTTGCCCGCGGCGATCGCCTGCTGCACGAGCAGGTCGATCACGCTGCCGTTCTCCGCGTGCATCATGATGATGCTGCCGTTCTCGGCCGACCTCTGCATGGCCTTGACGATCTGGCCATCATCCGAAAGAAAGACGCCCTTGTATGCCATGAACAGCTTGAAGCTCGAGACGCCCTCGGCGACGAGCTCATCCATCGCCTGGAGCGAGGAGTCCTGCACGTCGCTCAGGATCTGGTGGAAGCCGTAGTCGATCGCGCAGTTGCCCGCGGCCTTCTCGTGCCAGAGGTGGTACTGGTCGAGCACGTTCTCGCCGGCGTACTGCACGACGAAGTCGACGATGCTCGTGGTACCGCCCCAGGCGGCCGCACGCGTTCCCGTCTCGTAGGTGTCGGATGCGAAGGTGCCGCCGAACGGCATCTCCATGTGGGTGTGCGCGTCGATTCCTCCCGGGATCACGTACTTGCCGGATGCGTCGATCACGGTGTCGACGTTGGCCTCGAGGTCGAATCCCAGCAGCGTCGACCCTGGTGCCAGGACCGCGGCGATCGTCTCGCCATCGATGAGGACATCCGCTACCGCCGTGCCCGTCGCGTTGACGACCGTGCCGTTCTTGATGAGTGTTTTCATGGTCGCATCCGTTACGGCTTCACGATCACGTCGTAGGAGTCCGGGCGACGATCACGGTAGAACTGCCAGGCGTTGCGCACCTCGCGCAGCGTGGTGAAGTCGAGGTCGCGGATGACGACCTCGTCGGTGTCGGTGCTGGCGACATCCCCCACGTAGTTTCCCCGGGGATCCACGAAGTACGAGCTGCCGTAGAAGGTGACAGCCTCGTCACCGAACTCCTGGGTCTCGGTGCCGATGCGGTTGTTCGCGGCAATGAAGTATTGGTTCGCGGCGGCCGCGGCGGGTTGCTCGAGTTCCCAGAGCCGGTTCGAGAGCCCGGGTTTCGTCGCCGACGGGTTGAACACGATCTGCGCGCCGTTCAGGCCGAGCGCGCGCCAGCCCTCGGGGAAGTGGCGGTCGTAGCAGATGTAGACGCCGACCTTGCCGACCGCGGTGTCGAAGACCGGGTAGTCGAGGTTGCCTGGGCGGAAGTAGAACTTTTCCCAGAACTGCGGGAGATTCGGAATGTGGTGCTTGCGGTACTTGCCGAGGTACCGACCGTCGGAGTCGATCACCGCCGCCGTGTTGTAGAGCACCCCCGGCTGCTCCTCCTCGTAGACCGGGAGGATGATCACGATGTTGTGCTCTTTCGCGAGCGCTCTGAACCGCTCGACGGTCGGGCCGGGCACCGATTCGGCGTACTCGTAGTACTTCGGGTCCTGGATGATTCCGAAGTACGGACCATAGAAGAGTTCCTGGAAGCAGATGACCTGCGCACCCTGTGCAGCAGCGTCGCGCACGAATCCCTCGTGCTTGACGATCATCGATTCCTTGTCACCCGTCCACGTGGCCTGGGTGATTGCTGCTCGCACGACCGCCATGGCATGCCTCCATCCTTGAGTCATTATGCGGCGAAAGCCCCGTACTTCACGAGGGTGCAGCAGATATCCGCTGCGCGCATCCGAGTGGCGGATGTCGCATCATCGCCTCGAGCGGGGCACGCGGGTAGCCTGACGTCACCATGAAGAACGTGACCGTCCTGGCCGGAGGCGTCGGCGGCGCCCGTTTCACGCGCGGGCTGCTCGCGCACCTTGCGCAGGCGCATCCGTCGGTTGCGGGCGGGGGGTCGTCGGTGGCGGCCGGATCGTCGGCTGCGGTCACGGTCGTCGTGAACACGGGCGACGACATGTGGCTCAACGGGCTGCGGGTCTGCCCCGACCTCGACACCGTGATGTACACGCTCGGCGGCGGGATCGCCGAAGACCAGGGCTGGGGCCGGCCGGACGAATCGCGCCGCACCTCGAGCGAGATCGCCGCGTATGGTCGCGGCTGGGACTGGTTCACCCTCGGCGACCTCGATCTCGCCACGCACATCGTGCGCACCGAACTCCTGCGCTCCGGGCAGACGCTGAGCGAGGCGACCGAGTTCCTCGCCCGGCGCTGGCACCCGGGCGCCCGGCTGCTGCCCATGAGCGACGACCCGGTCGAGACCCACGTGCGACTCGCGGATGCCGCCGACGAGCACGCCGCGGGGGACCTCATCCACTTCGAGGAGTGGTGGGTGCGGTATCGCGCGACAGTACGCGTGAGTGAGTTCGTGCAGGTCGGGTTGGATGCGGCATCCGCTGCACCGGGGGTCCTCGACGCGATCGCCGGCGCGGATGTCGTGATCGTGCCGCCATCGAACCCGGTCGTGTCGGTCGGCACGATCCTGAATGTCGCCGGCGTCCGCGATGCCCTGCGCTCGACGAGTGCGCGCATCGTCGGCATCTCGCCGATCATCGGCGGCAGCGCCGTGCGCGGCATGGCCGACCAATGCCTCGCTGCGATCGGCGTCGAGACGTCGGCACTCGCGGTCGGACTCCACTATGGGGCGCGATCGGCAGGAGGGCTGCTCGACGCCTGGCTCGTCGACGAGACGGATGCCGCCGCCGTCGCTTCGCTCGCGGCCGCGGGGATCCGCGCCGAGGCGGCCCCGCTCTGGATGCGCGACGTGCCGACATCCGCCGCGATCGCGGAGCGGGCGCTCAAGCTCGCGCTTGCTGGGTAGGGCGTCGCAGATCCAAGGGTTTCGATACGGCCGCGGGCGCCTACTCGATCAGCACCCGCTCAACCGGCACTACTCAACCGGCACGAAGGCAACTAGGCTCGAGGCGAATCCGGTACTGGGCCTGGCTTTGGGCTTTCGTTTTTCCCGCGCGAAGGAGCCAGTGTGCCCGACCAGGATTTCGTACCCAACGCTTCGGCGATCCGGCGGGCGCTGAAACGCGCACACGATGGCGTCACGCTCAACCCGACCGAAGCCGAAACCCTCCTGCACGCGCGAGGCGACGACCTCGACCAGCTACTCGAAGCGGCGGGCCGCGTTCGCGACTCCGGGCTCGCGAAAGCCGGCCGCCCCGGCGTCATCACGTACTCGCGCAAAGTCTTCATCCCGGTCACGCACCTCTGCCAGGACCGCTGCCACTACTGCGCCTTCGTGAAGACGCCCGCCCAGCTGGCGCGCGACGGCAAGGCCGCGTTCATGTCACCCGACGACATCCTCGAGGTCGCCCGCCAGGGCGCCGCCCTCGGCTGCAAGGAGGTGCTTTTCACGCTCGGCGACCGCCCCGAGGCGCGCTGGCCGGAAGCGCGGGAGTGGCTGGATTCGAACGGCTACGACTCGACGATCGACTACCTCAGGGCCATGGCGATCCGGGTGCTCGAGGAGACCGGCCTGCTCGTGCACATGAACCCGGGCGTCATGACGTGGGAGGAGATCCAGCGGCTCAAGCCCGTCTCGCCCTCGATGGGCATGATGCTCGAGACGACGTCGACGCGGCTGTTCACGGAGAAGGGCCAGGCCCATTTCGGTTCGCCGGACAAGGATCCGGCCATCCGTCTGCGCGTCATCGAGGATGCCGGCCGCAGCAACGTGCCGTTCACCACCGGGCTGCTGCTCGGGATCGGCGAGACGTACGCCGACCGGGTCGACGGCCTCTTCGCGCTGCGCGCAGCCGCCAGGCGGCACGGGCACATCCAGGAAGTCATCATCCAGAACTTCCGCTCTAAGATGTCGACGGCCATGATGCGCCGCGATGATATGCCGCTCGTGGAATACGTCGCGGCCGTTGCGGTCTCCCGGCTGGTGCTCGGGCCTGGCGCCCGCGTGCAGTCGCCGCCGAACCTCACCGACGAACGCGAACTCGCGCTTCTCGTGCGCGCCGGCATCGACGACTGGGGTGGTGTCAGCCCGCTTACGCCCGACCATGTCAACCCGGAACGCCCCTGGCCGCACATCGACGAGCTCGCCCGGCTGACGGCGGATGCGGGTTACACGCTCCACGAGCGCCTCACCGTGCATCCGCACTACGTGCGTGCCGAGGAGCCATGGCTCGACCCGCGGCTGCTGCCCCACGTGCGCGCCCTCGCCGACCCCGCCGGCCTCGCCGTCGAGGGGCGCATCCCGGTCGGGTTGCCCTGGCAGGAGCCGGACCCGGAGTGGCTCGGCTCCGGACGCGTCAACCTGCACACCGAGATCGACACCGAGGGGCGCACGACCGACCGGCGCAGCGACTTCGAGGATGTCTACGGCGACTGGTCCGAACTGCGCGAAACCGTGGGCGACACGCGCCGGGCGGCCGGGCACGCGGGCGACCCCGCCGTGCGGGCCGCACTAGCGAAGGCCGAGACCAACCCGGCGGGCCTTAGCGACGCCGAGTACCTCGCCCTCCTTAGCGCGGAAGGCCGCGACCTCGACGCCCTCGCCGGGCTCGCCGACCGCGTGCGGCGCGACACCGTCGGCGATCGCGTCGGCTATGTCGTCAACCGCAACATCAACTTCACCAACGTCTGCTACACCGGCTGCCGCTTCTGCGCCTTCGCCCAGCGCCGCACCGACGCGGATGCCTTCACCCTCTCGATGAAGCAGGTCGGCGACCGCGTTGACGAGGCGTGGGCAATCGGCGCGACCGAGATCTGCATGCAGGGAGGCATCCACCCGGATCTGCCCGGCACCGCGTACTTCGACCTCGCGCGCGAGGTGAAGGCGCGCCAGCCCGACATCCACCTGCACGCGTTCAGTCCCATGGAGATCGTCAACGGCGCGACGCGCACGGGGCTCAGCTACCACGACTTCCTCAGTGCGGCGAAGGATGCCGGACTCGACACGATCCCGGGTACCGCGGCCGAGATCCTCGACGACGAGGTGCGCTGGGTGCTCACCAAGGGCAAGCTGCCGGCATCCGCGTGGATCGAGATCGTCTCGACGGCGCATCGCCTCGGCATCCGCTCGAGTTCGACCATGATGTACGGCCACGTCGACAACCCGACGCACTGGGTCGGCCATCTGCGCACGCTCGCCCGGCTGCAGGATGACACCGGCGGCTTCACCGAGTTCGTGCTGCTGCCGTTCGTGCACACCAACTCCCCGGTGTATCTCGCCGGGGTCGCCCGGCCCGGCCCGACGCCGCAGGAGAACCGCGCCGTGCACGCGGTCGCGCGCCTGATGCTGCACGGGCGCATCGACCACATCCAGACCTCCTGGGTGAAACTCGGCACCGAGGGCACGCAACTCATGCTGCAGGGCGGGGCGGATGACGTGGGCGGCACCCTGATGGAGGAGACCATCAGCCGCATGGCCGGCGCGGACAACGGCTCGGAGAAGACCGTCGACGAGCTCGAAGCGCTCACCCGTGCAATCGGGCGCGAGGCGTACCAGCGCACGACCACGTACGGCGAGCCGAGTGACGAGCGGCGCGCGGTCGCCCGCGAGAACGCGGCGACCGGCTATGCGGCGACGGGCAGATCGCTCAGGCTGCTGCCGCTGGACGTGGTCGGCGGCAAGTAGCGCGCGCGCGTCGCGCTCGCGAGTCGCGCGGGCATCCGTTTCGGCGCGTCTGCGCCCATCCGAGGCTTCTGCGCCCGCGCGACCGGGCGCACGCGTGTCGCGCGGGCGCAGACACGTGGTTGTCCCCATTCCGGCGCATAGTGCCCGGCGCAACGGGCACTACCCGCTGGAACGGACACGTTCGCGTTCAGTAGAGGCGCTGGCTCAGCCAGTCCAGCGCTGCCTCGCCCTGGACACGTTGGAAGGAACGAAGCGTTGGCATGTTCGGCGGAGCAGGCCGTCTGGCCCAATCGAAGAAGTACGCGGCCATCCCGGACAGGACAGCGTCGATGTCGTGCGCGGTCGCATCCGCAAAGAAGGAATGCGTCGCAAGGACCGCATCCATGTCGACGGAGCTTCCGTTCAGCCGCGCGTCGAGGAGGAAAGTCAGCCCGTCGAACCAGCCTGCGCCCACGCTCGCCCACGGCCAATCGACGATCCGTGCCTCTCCCGACGCATCGATGAGCACGTTGTCGATCCGAAGATCCATGTGCAGGAGTTGGTCACCGTCGAGCACTCCCACACCGTCCCCGGCGAGCGCTTCGAGTTCGTCGATGTGCGACCGCGCCCAGGGCGGGAGAGCCTCCATCTGGCTCTCTCGACGGATGTTCGTCCAACCTTCGAACGCCGGTGCGAGTTCCGCCCGGGCAGCAGGATAGCGCGCAGTTCCTTGCGCGTCACGGATGGCGGGCAAGGACGCCAGTGCCGACAGCACTGCGGAGACATCCGATTCGGTGGGCGCCGGACCGGGATGCGAGCCCTCAACGTCTTCGAGGACCAGCGCCACCCAGTCGGCGTCCTCGGAGGTGCCGATCAGCCGTGGCGCGGAGACCGAGTCCGGAAGCGTCTGCAACACCGCGATCTCGCGTCGATGCAGGTCGTACGTGAAGGCGTTTCGCTTGCGACTCACGGCCTTGACGAATGCACGGTGCCCCGATTCCGACCGCACTCGATCGGCACTTCCCGGCGAGTAGCCGCTCGCTTGGCTGGTCGCCTCGATGATCTGCCCCTGGAGGAGCTCCCCGACAGCGTGGTGAACGGTACGTGGCAGCTCCTGCCACGACATCCTGAGCTGCTGATCGGCCGCCACGGCACGAGCATAGCGAGCGCATGCTAGTTTCCGTTCCGGCGGTGTCTGCGCTCACCCCAGGCATCTGCGCCCATCCGGAACATCAGCACCCGCGCGACCGGGCGCACACGTGCCACGCGGGCGCAGACACGGTAAGGCAGACACGGTAGGAGTGTCCGGCCGCTACCCGCGCGCCGCTGGTCGCAACGATTCGAAAACCCGTTGACATGTGACCTAATGGTCACGTATCCTCGAGGCATGGACGAAGTGTTCAAGGCCCTCGCCGATCCAACCAGGCGGAGCCTGCTCGACGAACTGTTCCGCGAAGACGGCCAGTCGTTGAGTTCGCTCGAGGCGCGGTTCGACATCACCCGCTTCGGCGTCATGAAGCACCTGAAGCAGCTCGAGGATGCCGGCCTGCTCGTGACCAGGCGGCGCGGCCGCGAGAAGCTCCACTTCCTGAACGCCGTCCCGATCCGGCTCGTCCACGACCGGTGGGTGAGCAAGTACGCGGAACCGTGGGCCGCCGAACTGAGCGACCTCAAGAGCAGACTGGAGAGTCCGATGGAAAAGATCTTCGAAATCTATATCCGCACCACGCCGGAACGCCTCTGGGAGGCGATCACTAATGCCGAGATCCGGTCAAAGTACCAGTTCGGCACCCAGGTCACATCCGACTTCACTCCGGGATCTCGTTTCGAGATGGCCCACCCGCGGAGCGGCGCGCTTCTCGGTGAGGGCGTCAACATCGAGGTCGACCCGCCCCGGCGGCTCGTCCAGAACATGGTCGCCCTCTGGGGCGACGACGTGAAGGACGAAGGCACCACCCGGATCACCTGGGAAATCGAGCAGGTCGGCGACTCCTGCCAGTTGACCGTCACTCACGACCAGCTCCGCGAAGGAGCGAACGACCAGCTGTACGGCGGATGGCCGATGATCCTGTCCGGCCTGAAGACCTGGCTCGAAACGGGCGAGCTGCTTACGACGCCCGGTTCGCTCATGTACGCCAGCCAGGGCTGATTTGGCCGCCCGCGCCAGCGGCATCCGTTGGTGCCCGTTGCGCGGTGTCTGCGCCCAGCCGCTTTGGTTGATGCCCGCGCGGTGTCTGCGCCCAGCCGGGGCGTGTGCGCCCGCGCGACCGGGCGCACACGTGACGCGCGGGCGCAGACACGTGATAGTTCCCATTTCGGCGGATAGTGCCCCGCGCAACAGGCACTACCCGCCGGAACGGGCACTATGGCTCGCAGTCGCCGCGAGCTGGACGCCGCAGCATGACCGCCCCGAGCTGGCCGCCGCAGCATGACCGCCCCGAGCTGGACGCCGCAGCATGACCGCCGCTAGCTGTACTGCCCAGGCAGGTTGGTTGAGTGGATGTGACGACTCGCTGTAGTCGGTGA
>JAUZGC010000089.1 GCA_030840105.1 Microbacteriaceae bacterium | reverse complement strand
GAGCTGCGTTACACGCAGAACGGGCTGGCGGTTGCCAACTTCACCATCGCATCCACTCCGCGCACGCTCGACCGCGCATCCAACGAGTGGAAAGATGGCGAGGCCTTGTTCCTTCGCGCGAGCGTCTGGCGTGAATTCGCAGAGCACGTGGCCGGATCACTGACCAAGGGTGCCCGGGTCATCGTTCAGGGGCGTCTCAAGCAGCGTTCGTATGAGACGAAGGAGGGCGAGAAGCGAACGAGCTATGAGCTCGAGGTCGACGAGATCGGTCCTTCGCTTCGCTACGCCACTGCGTCGATTCAGCGTGCACAGTCTTCGCGTGGCGGCTCCCCTGCCGGCGCCGTCGACGAGCCTTGGGCGGCCAGCGCGCCTGCCGCGGAGTCATCCGCTGCGGACGTGTGGAGCGCCCCTGGCAACTACAACGACGAAACCCCCTTCTAACTCCTGTCGGTCGGGTAGCGCGAAGCGCGACCGTTTGTTGGTCGAGTAGCGAAGCGCGACTGCTTGTGGGTCGAGTAGCGCGAAGCGTATCGAGACCCGATCCGAACAGAAAAACTTCAAGAAAGCAAAGGAAATCATGGCTGGAAAGTCGAGCGGCGATCGCCGCAAGCCAATCCGCAAGGGCAAGGACGGTAAGAACGCCGCCCCCGCGAAGTCCATCCGCGTCGGTGTCATCGACTACAAGGATGTTGCGACCCTGCGTAAGTTCATCTCCGAGCGTGGCAAGATCCGCGCTCGTCGTATCACCGGTGTCTCCGTGCAGGAGCAGCGCCTCATCGCCCGTGCGGTCAAGAACGCACGCGAGATGGCGCTTCTCCCCTACGCCGGCTCGGGCCGTTAGGAGCTAGAGAATGTCGAAACTGATTCTGACCCACGAGGTCTCTGGCCTCGGCTCCGCCGGTGACGTCGTCGACGTCAAGAACGGCTACGCCCGCAACTACCTCATCCCACAGGGCTTTGCCGTCTCGTGGACCCGCGGAGGCGAGAAGCAGGTCGAGCAGATCAAGGCGGCTCGCACCGCTCGCGAGCTCGCGACCCTCGAAGAAGCCCAGGACCTCAAGGCCAAGCTCGAGGCGACCAAGGTCAAGCTGACCGTCAAGGCCGGCGCCGAAGGCCGTTTGTTCGGCTCCGTCAAGACCGCGGATGTCGCATCCGCTGTCTCGGCTGCCGGCATCGGCACCCTCGACAAGCGCAAGATCGAGCTCCCGAACGCCATCAAGGTTGTCGGCGAGCACGAGGCGACCGTTCGGCTGCGCGAGGACCTCTTCGCGACGATCACCCTCCAGGTGGTTGCCGCCAAGTAGGCGTTATCTACACTCGGTGTAGCGGTGGGCATCGCCCACCGCTACACCTTTTTAACCACTCGGCGCAAGTGTTTTCGACGCGTTTGTACACAGGTTGACCCACAAAGTCGGAAAGGTTCAAGGTGACGTCCAAACATCTTTTTCCACGGAGGGTGGGTAAAGAAAAACACCCGGTCAGCAGCTATATCTGAGACAGATTTTTCTTTTAGTGCACAGCTTTGTCCACAGGTTCTGCACATCACGGGCGGCGTTTCGCGCAGTTTGTCCACAGCGCTGTCCACAGGGGGAGTTGTGGGCCGGTATCCGTCATCCCTAGGGTGGAGCAGCACCGGCCAAATGGGGGGATCCAGCGTCACCGCAGACTTCCTCATGTCGGTGGCCCCTGGGAGTATTCGTGTGGGCGGCGAGCCGCTCCGACGGCTTTCCAGCGCGCGCGGTTCACTTACACAAGACGACAACAACGCCAGTCCACGACGCGGCGTTCAAATACCAGATACGGAGGCGGAGAGTGTCTATAGCTCATCTGGGTCTGGCTGATCAGCGGCAGACCGGCGAAGCACGGCAGACCGAGCGCACTCCCCCGCATGACCTTCTGGCCGAGCAGAGCACCCTTGGCGGAATGCTCCTGAGCAAGGACGCGGTCGCGGACGTCGTCGAGGTCGTGCGGGGTGCCGACTTCTACATCCCCAAGCACGAGATCGTGTTCGACGCGGTCCTCTCGCTTTACTCGCACGGCGAGCCCACCGATGTCATTGCGGTCACCGATGAGCTCACCAAGACGGGCGAGCTGTCTCGCGCCGGGGGTGCCGACTACCTGCACACGTTGACGGGCATCGTGCCTACCGCGGCCAATGCCGGGTACTACGCGTCTATCGTCGCCGAGCGGGCACTTCTGCGCCGCCTGGTCGAGGCAGGTACACGCATCACGCAGATGGGCTATGCCGCCGAGGGCGAGGTGCTCGACCTCGTCAACAATGCGCAGGCAGAAATCTACGCGGTCACTGGCTCGACCGACAGCGAAGACTACGTTCCGCTGACCGAAGCGGTGACTGTCGCGATCGACGAAATCGAGGCGGCCAAGCACAAGGACGGCTCGATGACGGGCGTTCCAACGGGATTCGCCGAGCTCGACGAGCTGACAAACGGACTGCATCCTGGCCAAATGATCATCGTCGCCGCGCGCCCCGCTCTCGGTAAGTCGACGCTCGCGCTGGATTTCGCACGGGCGGCGGCGATCAAGCACGATATGGCGACCATCTTCTTCTCCCTCGAAATGGGCCGCAGCGAGATCGCCATGCGCTTGCTCGCTGCCGAAGCATCCGTCCCACTGCAGAGCATGCGCAAGGGAACCGTCGACAACCGAGACTGGACTACCATCGCGGCCACCCGTGGGCGCATCAATGACGCCCCCCTGTATATCGACGACAGCCCCAAGATGACGATGGTCGAGATCCGGGCCAAGTGCCGGCGTCTCAAGCAGCGCGTCGGCCTCAAGATGGTCATCATCGACTACCTCCAGCTCATGACGAGTGGCAAGCGCGTCGAAAGCCGCCAGCAGGAGGTGAGCGAGTTCTCCCGCGCGCTGAAGCTGCTTGCCAAGGAGCTCCAGGTCCCTGTCATCGCCCTGTCGCAGCTCAACCGCGGCCCGGAGCAGCGGGCGGACAAGCTCCCCGCTCTGAGCGACCTGCGTGAATCCGGCTCGATCGAGCAGGACGCCGACATGGTCATCCTTCTGCACCGTGAAAGTGCCTACGAGAAAGACAACCCGCGTGCCGGCGAGGCCGATCTCATCGTCGCCAAGCACCGCAACGGTCCGACGCGTACCGTGACAGTGAGCTTCCAGGGCCACTTCTCGCGCTTCGCCGACATGGCACCGATCTAGGAGGACGGTCAAAGCCGAGGAGGGGCGCCGCTAAACTGGGAGTGTTCCATTGCCTAGAAAGAGGTCGCCGCGTGGCAACCGCCCCCACTGTCCGGAATCCTGATCGGTACTGGACCGTCCCCATTGCACGGGCGATCATCGCACTCGTCGCGGGGGTCGTGATCACGTTCAACGCCAAGCACTCCCCGCAGCTTGGCTTCGTCGTGTTGGGCGGGTTTGCCCTCGCCACGGGCGTTGTCGTGGCGGTGTTGAGCTGGCGGATGCTGGCCGACCGCGTCGTCCGCTCGCTCTTCGTCGTCGTGGGCGCCATCGGGCTGCTCACCGGCATCCTTGCGCTCTCCCTCCAGACCACCGGGCTTGGCATGTATTTGTACTTGGTGAGCGTGTGGGCCGCGCTCACCGGCTTCATCGAGCTCTACTGCGGAATCCGCTCGCGGTCCAAGGGTGGCGCACTGTCGCGCGACTGGATCACCGTCGGCGTTCTGACCGCGGCACTCGCGCTGGTCTTCCTGCTCATCCCCGCCGACGCCGTTCTCGCGGTCGGCCTGTTCGGCGCGTACGCGGTTGTGCTCGGCGTCTACCTCGGTATCGGCGGATTCTCGCTCAAGTGGGGCACACAGCATCCCGCATCGAAGCAGCAGACGACGGAGGTTCAGTCGTGAGTACCAACCAGAACGAAGATCAGCCCGGACAGCTACCGGTCCCTGGTGCGGCCTATCACCCCAGCCGCAAGGATCGCCTGCGGCCGGCCGAATTGCTCATCCTTTCCGGGGTCATGGGAATCTTCACCGGCCTCATCGTGCTCATGGCCACGCGCGAGCTCTACCTCGCCGCCATCGGCCTTGGGGTCGCGTTCATCGTGGCGCTTGTCGTGCTGGCTATGTTCTCGCTGAGCTTCAAGCCCAACGCCGACGAGGTTTCCGACCTCGAGGAACAGAACCGCGACAAGTAGTCCCGGCAGGCGGATCGACCGGCTGCCCGGCTGCCCGAGTAACCGCCAAGGACGATCAGCGGATCGCGAGCGAGGCTGAGGCATGTCTTCGCCGCCCGAATCGTCCGTCCTTCGCCGTCGCGACTGTCGGTCCTTCGCCACCTCGAATGTCGTTAACTCAGGCTGGACCGGGAGAAATGGGCTCATTTCGGCCGAAATTGCGACAATCCAAGCGGCTCAGCCTGAGTTAGCTACGCGGCACTGTCGGTATGCGGGGCCGGGCGGCGTAGGACGGGGAGGTCCTAGTCGAGGTGGTCGACGAGCGTCGAAGCCAGCCCGACGTACGTCGCCGGGGTGAGCTCGAGCAGGCGCTGTTTGGCGGCCTGCCCGATGTCGAGTTTCTCGACGAAGGCGACGAGGTCGTCCCGCCCGATGCGCTTGCCGCGGGTCAGTTCCTTGAGCAGCGCGTACGGGTCCTCGATCGTTGAGCGTCCCGCGGTGACCTCGGCACGGATCACGGTCTGGATCGCCTCGCCGAGAATCTCCCAGTTCGCATCGAGGTCGGCGGCCAGCAGGCCACGATCGAGGTCGATCTCGCCGAGTCCGCGCTCGATGTTGTCGAGCGCGAGGAGCGAATGGCCGAATCCGACGCCGATGTTGCGTTGCGTGCTCGAGTCGGTGAGGTCGCGCTGCAGGCGGCTCGTGACGAGCGTTGCGGCGAGCGAGTCGAGGATGGCTGAGCTCAGCTCGAGGTTCGCCTCGGCATTCTCGAAGCGGATCGGGTTGATCTTGTGCGGCATCGTCGACGAACCCGTAGCCCCGGCCTGCGGAATCTGCCGGAAGTAGCCCATCGAGATGTAGGTCCAGATGTCGGTGGCGAGGTTGTGCAACACGCGGTTGGCATGGGACACGCGGTTGTACAGTTCCGCCTGCCAGTCGTGCGACTCGATCTGCGTCGTGAGCGGATTCCAGGTGAGACCGAGGCCGGTGACGAACTCCCGCGAGATACGCGCCCAGTCGGCGTCGGCATCCGCAACGAGGTGAGCCGCGAATGTTCCCGTCGCGCCGCTGAACTTGCCGAGGAACTCGGTGTCGGCCACCTGCTTAGCGATGCGTTCGAGCCTGTGGACGAAGACCGCGATCTCCTTGCCCATTGTCGTCGGCGTGGCGGGCTGGCCGTGGGTGCGGGCGAGCATGGCGTCGGCGCGGAATTCGCGGGCCTGGGCGCGCAGCGCCTCGATGACGCCACGCAGCTTGGGCAGCCATACCTCGTACACGGCTGCGCGCACGGTGAGCGCATAAGAAAGGTTGTTGATGTCCTCGCTCGTCGCCGCGAAATGCGTGAGCTCGGCGACATGGTCGAGGCCGAGGGCATGCAGGCGCTCGCGAACCAGGTACTCCACGGCCTTGACGTCGTGTCGTGTCGTCGCTTCGAGCTCGGCGAGGCGGTCGATCTCGGTCTGACCGAAGTCGGCCACGAGGGCGCGCAACGAGGCTACCTGTTGCTCCGTGAGTGGCTCGGAGCCGAACATCCGATGCCCGGTCA
Source organism: Microbacteriaceae bacterium (assembly GCA_030840105.1). Classification (GTDB taxonomy): domain Bacteria; phylum Actinomycetota; class Actinomycetes; order Actinomycetales; family Microbacteriaceae; genus JAUZGC01. The sequence goes on along the minus strand of JAUZGC010000089.1, from coordinate 17,332 downwards.
GGTAGATCAGCCATTCGACCTCGACCTGCACGCGGGCGCGGTTGAGCCCGGCCTCCGAGAGGTAGTCGCCGAGGCCGGCAACGGCGCCACGATACCGACCGTCGAGCGGGCTGAGTGGCTGAGGGGGCAGTGCGGTCATGAAGCTCCTTGGTGGATGGCTGGCCCCTCCATTCTGCTGCAGTTTGGTCGCACGCGCTTTGGCCCGTTGACCGACGGTGAGCCGATTCGCGTCGGGCAACGCACGAGGACCCCTCCACGGTGCGCGGCCGGCAAGCGGATTGCCCCGATCTCGTTTGCTGGCGTACCCTCGCGGCGCAATGCGTAACACTCGTCGTGCCAGGGAGAAGGGGATACGTGGGTTCGATCTTTGACGGACCAGACACGGATGTCGCGGCACGCCTGGCCGAGCAGCGTGCGGCCATCCTGGGCTTGCTGAGCGACGTCGAGGTGGGAACGGCGTCGCTGCCGACCGAGGGGACGTTCTGGCGCTCCGACTCGCAGCGTACGTACGCGGCACGCCTCACGGAGCTGCGCGAGGCGCTCGTGCGCGCATGGCGCCAGCTCGATGCGGCCGTCGATGCGGTCGACCGTGCGCGGGCGCGTCTGCCGCCCGGGGTCGGCGCCGATGGGTGACATCACCGTCTCCGGAGGCGGGTCGACCACAGTTGCAACGGGCGAATTGCTCGAGCACGCCACGCAGCTGCGGCGGCTCCGGGTCTCGATCGACGATTGGGAACGCGCACTGCGGTCGGCGCCGGTGCTGCCGGCCGATCGTACCCCCGCGCCACAGTGGATGCCCGGCGACCCGGAGCCGTGCCTGCTCGAAGCGGGTGCGGCACTGCACCGGGCGGCCGAGCTCTCCTCGGAGTTGTCTCGCGCGCTCGAGCGGGCCGCGGAGAATTACGGGTGGGTGGAGCGCACCGCTTCCGGCCTGAGCGAAGCAAGCGGCGCGGTTGTCGGCTGGATGGCGGGGACATTTGCGCCGGTGATCGTGCTCTGGCTTCTCGGCCCCGCCTCTCTGCTGGCCGGTGGCTTTGCGCTCTCCACGCTCGTAACGGGGTCACCCGCCGCAAGCTGGCGCGGGCTCGGCAGCTGGATCTCACGGCAGCGCGGGGTGCTGAGCGATCCGGCGTTCGTCACTTTCGTGCGCTCGCTCGTGTCGTCGGCGGATGACACCATGCTGGGTTTCGTGGGCGTGCCGCTTCCACTGGCCCTCGCGGTCGACGATCGCGGCCTGCGCTTGTTCGGGGTGCGCGGAGCAGCGCGCACGGTGATCGGCCTGGCGGGACACCGCGCATTGAAGGAGACGCCGGTCACGGTGCGGCAGGTGCCGGTGGCCGTTGCGGCGGTGCCCGCCGATTCAGCGCCCGCCGATTCGGTGCCCGCGGCATCGGCACCCGCCGCGTCGGCGCCGCCGCTACGTGGATTCGGGGATCTGGCCGGCCGCATCCCACCTGGCGGCGCCGACGCACCACAGCTGCGGATCGAAAAGTACGAGACATCCGGTGCTGCGCCGCATTGGGTCGTCTACTGCGGCGGCACGGTCGACACGGGCCTGACCGCGACGGGTGAACCCTGGGACAACACGTCCAATATCCAAGGCGTAGCCGAGCTCAATCCTTCTTCCGTGCGCGCGACCCTTCAAGCCATGAAGGATGTCGGCATCAAACCCGGGGATCCGGTGCTCGCGGTCGGCTACTCGCAGGGCGGAATCGTCGCGACCGACGTCATTCGCCAGGGCGGATTCACCAACGTGGGGCTCGTGACTTTCGGCTCGCCGACGGGGCAGATGGTCGTGCCGGCCGGCGTCCCGAACGTTGCCGTCGAGATCCGCGAGGACCTTGTTCCGGCGCTCGGCGGCGAGCCGCGCCAGGCCGACCGGGGCGGACTCGATCGCATTGTCGTGCGGCGCAGCATCTACGAAGACCGTCCTCCGCCGACCGACGAGGTGCTGCCGGCACACAACATCCGCAACTATCGTGAAACCGCGGCGATCATGGATGCCTCCAGCGAGGATCGCGTAGCCGGCATGCGCGAGGCGATCGTGGATTTCGCCCGAGGGGAGAAGGCATCCGTCACGCTCTGGCGTGCGGATCGTGCTTAGCGCAGGACCACCGCCGCCCGCGCGGGCGGGCAGCGGTGGCGGTCGGCGCTGATGCGGCTAGCGCTTCCTGGTGAAGGGGCGAAGCACCAGTCCCATGAGCCAGCTGATGATCGCCAGCACGAGTGCACCCCAGACACCCGGCCAGAAGCCCGCGACGTAGAGGCCGAAGCCCATGAGGCTGCTGATCCACGAGACCAGGAGCAGCAGGAGGGCGTTGACCACGAGGGCGATCAGGCCAAGCGTGATGATGTACAACGGGAAGGCGACGACCCTGACGATCGTGCCGACGACGCCGTTGACGATGCCGAAGATAAGAGCGACCAGGAGGTAGGTCGCGATCGTGGGCCATTGGCCGGGCGCATAGGGCGTGACGGTGACCCCGGCGACGATCAGAGTCGTGAACCACAGGGCGAGCGCATTAATGATGAGCTTGACCAGGAATCTCATGCTTCAACTATGGCACTCGACATTCGGGCGGTCGAGGGTTGACTGAAAGCCGTGAAGCGGCTCAGAGTCCTCGCGATCATTCCGATTCGGGCATAGGTACGCCGGTAAGTTAGCTCTGTGAGTACGCCAAAGCACCCGAACGTGAAGCTGCGACCCGAGATCGTTGCGGTTTCTGCATATAAGCAGGGTCGCGTGGCGCCCGAGGACGGGTTCAAGCTTTCGAGCAATGAGAACCCGTTCTCGCCGCTGCCGGGGGTCATCGAGGCCGTCAACGCGACATCCGCTGAGCTCAATCGCTACCCGAACGCAAGTGGCCTCGCGCTGCGGACGCGTCTCGCCGAGCGCTACGGCGTCGAGGTCGGACAGGTTCACCTGGGTTCCGGATCCGTCGCCCTGCTCTCCCAGTTCATTGCGGCGGCGGCCGGTGCCGGTGATGAGGTCGTCTACTCCTGGCGCTCGTTCGAGGCCTATCCCGGTCTCGTCACGGTCTCCGGCGCTCGGAGTGTGCAGGTGCCCAACCGCGCGGATGGCGGGCACGACCTGCCCGCGCTCGCTGCAGCCGTCACCGATCGCACGCGCGTCGTGATCGTGTGCACACCGAACAATCCGACGGGAACCATCGTCACCGTCGAGGAATTCGCGGCCTTCATGGAGGCGGTACCCAGCGACCTGCTTGTCCTCCTCGACGAGGCGTACGCCGAGTTCGTCACCCGCAGTGATGCGGTCAACGGTATCCCGCTCCTTGGCCGCTACCCCAATCTCGTCGTGCTGCGTACGTTCTCCAAGGCGTACGGTCTCGCTGCCCTACGGATCGGCTACGCAATCGGGCCGCAGGTGGTCCTGGACGCGGCGCGGTCGGCCGCGATCCCGCTCTCGGTCACCGACCCGGCGCAGATCGCCGCTCTCGCTTCCCTTGACAACGAGGAAGCGCTCCTGGAGCGCGTTGCCCGCATCGCCGCACGCCGCGATCCGCTGCGTGCCGCTCTGATCGAGCAGGGTTGGGACGTGCCGGATGCCCAAGGGAATTTCGTTTGGCTTGCGACCGGAGAGGAGACCGAGGCCGCAAATGGCGCCTTCTTCGATGCGGGACTCACGGTGCGCGCCTTCCCCGGAGATGGCATCCGGATCAGCGTTGGCGAAGCCGAATCTGTGGAGAAGATCCTTGAGGTTGCGGCGGATATTGTGCGCAACCTACCAAAGGGGCACGTGGGCAAGCGGCTAGGTTAGTACGGTGGCTGCCTCGATCGATTCCCCGCGACCCGCACCGACCGTCCAACTGCTCACCGCAGATGGTCGGTTCCAACCCAGCGACTCCGCGGCCGAATACCTGCCATACCTGGACCGGCTGAGCGAAGACGACTTCCTGCGCTTTTACCGCGACATGGTCGTCATGCGGACCTTCGATGGGGAAGCCGCGAACCTGCAGCGGCAAGGACAGCTCGCCCTGTGGGTGCCGAGCCACGGCCAGGAGGCCGCCCAGGTCGGCTCCGCATATGCGACCAGGCCGCAGGACCACGTCTTCCCCTCATATCGTGAGCACGTCGTCGGAATGATTCGTGGCCTCGACCTCAACAACATCCTCAGGATGCTGCGCGGCGTGACGCTCGGCGGCTGGGACCCGGCCACGAACGGCAATTTCCACCTGTACTCGCTCGTGCTCGCGTCGCAGGCGCTGCACGCGACGGGTTACGCGATGGGCATCCAGTTCGACGGCACCGTTGCCACCGGGAATCCGGAGAAAGACCAGGCGGTCATCGTCTACTTCGGCGACGGTGCGTCCTCGCAGGGTGACGTCAGTGAGGCCCTCGTCTTCGCGGCGAGCTACCAGACGCCGCAGGTCTTCTTCCTGCAGAACAACCACTACGCCATCTCGGTGCCGGTCGTGCGGCAGTCACGCACCCCGCTCTACCTCCGCGGCAGCGGGTTCGGTATTCCGGGGACGCAGATCGACGGCAACGATGTCCTGGCCAGTTTCGCGGTCACCTCGAAGTGGATGGATGACGCCCGCGCCGGCCACGGCCCGGCGCTGATCGAGGCACTCACCTATCGCGTCGGCGCACACACCACGGCGGATGACCCCACCAAGTACCGTGTGGACGCGGAGACAGCGTCCTGGATCGCACGCGATCCGATCGCGCGCTATCGCACCTACCTGGAGGGCAGGGGCGTCGACCAGGCCTTCTTCGCCGGTGTCGACGAAGAGGCGTCAGACTACGCCGAGGATTCGCGCAAGCGAGCCCTCGAGATCGTGGCGCCGACGATGGAGGCGATCTTCGACAATGTCTATGCGGAACCGCACGTGTTGATCGCCGAGCAGAAGGCATGGGCCGAGCGCTACGAGGCATCCTTTGGGGAGGGCCAGGCATGAACGACCTGAACGTGACTGCCACCGCGACCGCGCCGAGCGCGATCGTCGCGACCGGCGATGCAGCCGCGCCCAGCGTTGCCGCAGCCGAGAGCGCGGCCGCGGCATCCTCGATCCAGTCCCTGCCCATGGGCAAGGCGATCAATGCCGGATTGCGCAGGGCGCTCGCCAACGACCCGAAGGTCTTGCTCATGGGCGAAGACATCGGGCCACTCGGCGGGGTGTACCGCGTGACCGAGGGGCTGCACGCCGAATTCGGTGAGAACCGGGTGCTCGACACCCCTCTCGCCGAGTCGGGCATCATCGGTACGGCAATCGGCCTGGCCATGCGCGGGTACCGCCCGGTGTGCGAAATCCAGTTCGACGGATTCATCTTCCCCGGATTCGACCAGATCACGACGCAGCTCGCGCGTATGCGCAACCGGCACGAGGGCTCCGTCACGATGCCCATCGTCATCCGGGTGCCATTTGGTGGGCACATCGGCTCGATCGAGCACCACTCGGAGAGCCCGGAAGCGTACTTCGCGCACACGCCGGGTCTGCGGGTCGTGACCCCGAGCACGTCGCACGACGCGTACTGGATGATCCAGGAAGCCATCGCCTCCAACGATCCCGTGCTGTTCTTCGAGCCGAAGAGCCGCTACTTCACCAAGGGCGACATCGACGTCGCGGTGAACGGCACTCCGCTGCATGCCAGCCGAGTCGTGCGCAGCGGCACGGATGCCACGGTCGTCGGTTACGGAGCCATGCTTCCGACGCTGCTCCAGGCTGCCGATATCGCGGCGGAGGAGGGAACGAGCATCGAGGTCGTCGACCTTCGTTCGATTTCCCCGATTGACTACGCGCCGCTCCTCGAGTCCGTGCGCAAAACCGGGCGCCTCGTCGTCGCGCAGGAGGCGCCGGGGAACGTGAGTGTCGGTTCGGAGATCGCCGCGACGGTCTCGGAGCGCGCCTTCTATTCGCTCGAGGCGCCTGTGATCCGGGTCGCTGGGTTCGACACGCCATACCCGCCCTCCAAGCTCGAGGGCATCTTCCTGCCGAGCGCGGACCGCGTGCTCGAGGCCGTCGATCGAAGCCTCGCATACTAAGGAGCTCACGCATGAGCGAATCGAAGTTCCTCCTCCCCGACGTCGGTGAGGGCCTGACCGAAGCCGAAATCGTGGCGTGGAAGGTCGCGCCCGGCGAGACGATCGTGCGCAACCAGATTCTCGTCGAGATCGAGACCGCCAAGTCGCTTGTCGAGCTGCCGTCGCCGTTTGAGGGCGTTGTCGGCGAGCTGCTCGTTAAGGAAGGCCAGACGGTCGACGTAGGTACGGCGATCATCACCGTCACGTCAACCACGGGCAACGAGGCCGCAGAGGCGCAGAATGCTGGGTCAGGCGAGTCGCCCGAGGTCGCCCAAAGCGCCGAGACTGCAGAGAGCGCCGAAGATACCGCAGCGAGTGTGTCGCACGAACCGGAGTACACGCCGGCGCCAGCCCTGGTCGGCTATGGGGCTTCGGCTCACGGTTCGAGCCGCCGCCGCCGGGTGCCGCATCCCGGCACGGCTGCCGTCGCCGTCGTTGAGCCCGAAGCGGGCTCCCACGCGGCGCCCGGCCGGCCACCGCACGCGCCGAACCGGCCCAAATCCGCGCCCGTCGCATCCGCCGGTCCTGTGCTCACGAAACCGCCGATCCGTAAGCTTGCGAAGGACCTCGGGGTCGACCTGTCGGTCGTGACACCGACCGGAGCGATCGGCGAAATCACCCGCGAGGACGTCATCCGCGAGGCCGGCCAGGCCAGCGTGTTCCGCAACATCCAGACGCCGGAGTGGCCGGAGGTCCGCGAGGACCGAATCCCGGTCAAGGGTGTGCGCAAGGCCATCGCAAGCGCGATGGTGCAGAGCGCCTTCACCGCCCCGCACGTGAGTGTCTTCGTCGATGTTGATGCCACGCGCACCATGGAGTTCGTCAAGCGGCTCAAGAACTCGACCGACTTCGCGGGCGTCAAGGTGTCGCCCCTGCTCATCATGGCCAAGGCGATCATCTGGGCCGTGCGCCGCAACCCCACCGTCAACTCGACGTGGACGGATGAGGAGATCATCGTGCACCACTTCGTGAACCTCGGCATCGCGGCGGCCACACCCCGCGGTCTCATCGTGCCCAACGTCAAGGAAGCGCAGTCCATGTCGCTGCTCGAGCTCGCTGGAGCCCTCGAACAGTTGACCATCACCGCGCGCGACGGGCGCACACAGCCGGCCGAAATGGCGGGCGGCACGATCACGATCACCAACGTGGGCGTCTTCGGCATGGACACGGGTACGCCCATCCTCAACCCCGGTGAGGTTGCAATCGTCGCCCTCGGCACGATCAAGCAGAAGCCGTGGGTCGTCGACGGCGAGGTGCGTCCTCGCTTCGTGACGACGCTCGGGGCATCCTTCGACCACCGCGTGGTCGATGGGGATGTCGCCAGCCGATTCCTCGCGGATGTCGCGGCCATCATCGAGGAGCCGGCGCTCCTTCTCGAGTAACTCACAACGGGACCGCAGCACGGGGACGCGAACGTGGGACGCGGTGCCGCGCAGGGTTTTGACAATCATTATCAACAAGGGTTAGCGTTACGTAGCAGCGCCCACGGGTTGGCGATGCACTCACCCCTAGATTGGCCCCCATGAAGGCCCGCATCATCGTCTCCGCGCTCTCCCTCCCGCTCGTCACCGTCCTGTCGCTCGCGGGCTGCGCATCCTCACCGTCCCAGACCGCCGGCACGAGCGCATCCAGTCCGATCTCGGTTGTCGCAAGCACCAATGTCTATGGCAGCATCGCGCAGTCCATCGGCGGCAGCGCCGTCACCGTGACCTCGATCATGAGCGACCCCGCGCAGGACCCGCACTCCTTCGAGGCGAGCGTCCAGAACCAGCTCGAACTCTCCAAGGCGAACGTCGTCATTGAGAATGGCGGTGGCTACGACCCGTTTGTTGGGACCATGCTGGCGTCGGCTAAGAACACGTCGGCTACGGTGCTTGACGCCGTCGCGCTGTCGGGCCTGAAGCCGGACGCCAGCGGCGACCTCAACGAGCACGTCTGGTACAACTTCCCCGTCATGAAGACCGTCGCCGACAAGCTCGTCGCGACGCTCTCGAAAATCGACCCGACGAAGGCAAGCACCTTCCAGGCGAACGCCACGGCCTTCGAAGCCAGGCTGACCACGCTGGAGGCGCAGGAAGCCGCACTCAAGGCGAAGTTCGCGGGCGTCGGCGCGTCGATCACGGAGCCCGTCCCGGTCTACATGCTCGACGCGATCGGTCTCGTCGACAAGACGCCAGCGGCCTTCAGCAAGGCGATCGAAGATGGCACGGATGTCTCCCCCACTGTTCTGCAGGAGACGCTCGCCCTCTACTCAGGTCACACCGTCAAGCTGCTCGCCTACAATGAGCAAACGAGCGGGCCGCAGACCGACGCGGTGATCGCAGCCGCCAAGAGCGCGGGCATCCCCGTCGTGCCGGTAACCGAGACGTTGCCGAGCGGTAAGAACTACATCAGCTGGATGACGAGCAACCTCGACGCGATCGCACACGCGCTGGGCGCATGAAACAGGACACCATGGCACGCGCAGATGCTTCCTCGAGTGCAGGGCACGTCTCCCGGGCCGAGCCGCTCGACATGAAGCCGGCGCCGAGTGAGGGTCCTGTTGTTCTTGGCCTGGTCAACGCCAACCTCGGCTTCGGCGAGCGGACGCTGTGGCACGACCTCACGCTCGATGTGCACGCCGGCGAGTTCCTGGCGGTGCTCGGGCCGAACGGCTCCGGCAAGACGAGCCTCCTGAAGACGATTCTCGGTCAGCAGCAGCTCGATTCCGGCAGTATCTCGTTCGACGGGCATCCGGTGCGCCGCGGGGACCGCAGGATCGGGTACATCCCCCAACAGCGGATCATCCCGCAGGGCACGCCGATGCGAGCGCGCGACATGATCGCCCTCGGAGTGAACGGGCATCGGTGGGGACTTCCGGTCACGCGGCGCGAGGATCGACGCCAGGTCGACGAACTCATCGACGCGGTGGGTGCCAGGCGCTACGCCACGGTGCCGGTCGGCAACCTCTCCGGCGGTGAGCAGCAGCGGCTGCGCGTCGGCCAGGCGCTCGCGGGTGACCCGCGGCTCCTGCTCTGCGACGAACCGCTCCTCTCACTCGACCTGCAGCACCAGCGTGGCGTGAGTGAACTCATCGATCGGCGCAGGCGCGAGCACGACAGCGCCGTGATCTTCGTCACCCACGATGTCAACCCCGTGCTCGGCATGGTCGATCGCGTGCTCTACCTCGCCGGCGGACAATTCCGTGAAGGAACGCCGGATGACGTGCTGCGCAGCGATGTCCTCACCGACCTCTACGGCACGCCCGTCGACGTCATCCGCAGCGGGGGCAGGATCGTCGTGGTGGGCATCCCGGACAGCGAGACGCACCAGCACCACGACGAAGGGCACCGGCCTGCGGCCGAAACCGCGCTTCACTCGGAGCCGGTTGCATGATCGCCCACTTCGCCAACTCCCCCGACCTCTGGTCGCAGCTGTTCAACTTCGCCAACTACGGGGAGTTGCTCGCTCTCGTGCAGAACTCGATCTACGCAGGTGCCGTGCTCGGCATCATCGGCGGGCTGATCGGTGTCTTCGTCATGCAACGCGACATGGCGTTCGCCGTCCACGGCATCAGCGAACTGTCGTTCGCCGGGGCATCCGCGGCACTGCTCTTCGGGGTCAACGTCGTGGTGGGCTCGCTCGGCGGGTCACTTCTCGCCGCCATTTTGATCGGGCTGCTCGGTTCACGGGCCCGGGATCGCAACTCGATCATCGCGGTGCTCATGCCGTTCGGCCTGGGTCTTGGGATCCTGTTCCTCGCGCTCTACCCCGGCCGCAGCGCCAACAAGTTCGGCCTCCTCACCGGACAGATCGTGTCGGTCGACGACCCCCAGCTCGGTTGGCTCATGGCGATCAGTGTCGTCGTGCTGCTCGGCCTGCTGGTCATGTGGCGCCCACTGAGCTTCGACAGCCTCGATGCGGATGTCGCGGCAGCCCGCGGAATCCCGGTGCGGTTCATCGCGCTCGCCTTCATGATCCTGCTCGGCCTCGCCGTTGCCGTGTCGATTCAGATCGTTGGCGCGCTCCTCGTGCTCTCACTCCTTGTCACACCGGCGGCCGCGGCGATGCGCGTATCCTCCTCGCCGTTTGTCGTCCCCGTGTTGAGCGTCGGGTTCGCCCTGGTGTCCGTTGTGGGAGGCATCCTGCTCGCGCTCGGCGGCGCGCTCCCGATCAGCCCATACGTGACCACGATCTCATTCCTGATCTATCTGGTCTGCCGGCTGGTCGGTACCCGCAACGCGACGGGTGGGGCGCGACAGCGGGCGGACCGACAGTTAGCCTTGAAAGCGTGAAACGGAATACCTGGCAGCGCGAGGCGGTGCGCGAGGCACTGAGCTCGACCGAGGGCTTCGTGAGCGCGCAGGGCCTGCACATGACCCTGCACGGAGCCGGCTCGCCGATCGGGCTGGCGACCGTCTATCGCGCGCTCGCTGACCTCGCGAGCGAGGGCGACGCGGATTCGTTGCAGTCGCCGGACGGCGAAAGCCTCTACCGGGCCTGCACGACGGGTCACCACCACCACCTGATTTGCCGGAACTGCGGCCTCACCGTCGAGATCGAGGCGGATGCGGTCGAGCAATGGGCCAAGACCGCCGCTGCCGCCCACGGCTTCACGCAGGCGCAGCATGTGGTCGACGTGTTCGGGCTGTGCGAGAACTGCACGCGCGCCGCCGCCGCCGCCGAGTGAGTTTGCGCCGGACATCCGTTCGACGTAGCATTGATGTTTGGCTGAGTGGGTCTCTCCCACTCGGATTCGTATGCCACTCCACTTTCGTTACAGCGAGTGAGTTGTGCATGCCGACAAGAGATCTTGGGAAGGGCACTCGCCCTTCGGTATTGGAGGAGAACCATGGCAGCAACCTGCCAGGTGACCGGAGCCGTTCCCGGCTTTGGCCACAACATTTCGCACTCGCACCGACGCACCAAGCGTCGTTTCGATCCGAATGTGCAGAAGAAGACGTACTACGTACCGTCGCTTCGCCGCAACGTCACGCTGACCCTGTCGGCTAAGGGCATCAAGGTCATCGACGCTCGTGGCATCGAGTCTGTGGTCAAGGATCTCCTTGCCCGTGGGGAGAAGATCTAATGGCTAAGCAGCAGGACGTCCGTCCCATCATCAAGCTTCGTTCGACGGCAGGAACCGGTTACACCTACGTGACCAAGAAGAACCGCCGCAACGACCCTGACCGTCTCGTGCTCAAGAAGTACGACCCCGTAGTGCGCAAGCACGTCGACTTCCGCGAGGAGCGCTAACACATGGCCAAGAAGAGCAAGATTGCCCGTAACGAGCAGCGTAAGGTGATCGTTGACCGCTACGCCGCCAAGCGACTGGAGCTGAAGAAGGCTCTCGTCGACCCGGCTGGCACCGACGAGTCCCGTGAGGCTGCTCGCGTCGGCCTGCAGAAGCTGCCCCGTAACGCTTCGCCGGTCCGCGTTCGCGGCCGCGACGCGATCGACGGACGCCCGCGCGGTTTCCTCAGCAAGTTCGGCGTTTCCCGAGTTCGCTTCCGCGACATGGCGCATGACGGCGAGCTGCCCGGCATCACCAAGTCGAGCTGGTAACGACTTAGCAAAGCATCCCGAAGGGGGTGCCGGCTTCGGCCGGCACCCCCTTCGGCGTTTTCACGCTTTGCGTGAGAGCGATCGACGCGCCGATGCGAAAGTGCGAAAAGGGGGCAGAAATCCGCGAAATCTCGCGGGATTCTGGTACATTCGAGGCGGTCGCACAGACCAAACGCAGACGGCCTTCGTGGCCCCAACCGTTCCACTTAGAGAGCTGTTAATCACAGCAAAAGGTCCGAGGAGGACACTCAATGGCTGACAAGTCGCTGAACAAGACCGAGCTCGTTGCCGCAGTTGCTGCCGCATCAGGTCAGAGCCAGACCGCCGTCGGTGGTGTGCTTGACGCATTCTTCGCTACCGTCGCCGACACCGTTGCTCAGGGTGGCAAGGTGACCATCCCGGGTTGGCTCGCTGCTGAGCGCACCGCAACCGCCGCCCGCACTGGCCGTAACCCGCAGACCGGCGCCGAGATCGCGATCGCCGCTGGCCACCGGGTCAAGCTGACCGCTGGTTCGAAGCTCAAGGCTGCGGTCAAGTAGTCCGACGAACTTCAGGGGATGCCGACTTCGGTCGGCATCCCCTTTTTTCGTGTGGGCGGCAAGCGACCGCGGAGGAACGTAGGCTTGATCGGTGTCCAGACTTGTGCGGGTAGCCGGCCCCGTCGCGCTTATTGTCGCAGCGCTCGTGGCCGTATTGGCGGCGCTGGCCTTCGGTGGTGGTGCGGCACCACAGCTTCTCGCCGACCCAGGTGCGTTCGTGCGCTACGGCCTACCGATCACCAAGCTCGTCGTCAACCTGAGTGCGGCGGGCATGATCGGCACCCTCATCCTCACCTGCTTCGCGTTGACCCAGGGCGAGGCGGCGTTCAACCGGGCGCTCGACTTCGCGGCGGGATCCGCGGCAGTGATGACCGTGGCCAGCGCTCTGACGGGGCTGCTCACCTTCTCGAGCGTGACGGGCATACCGGTCTCGCTCGACCAGACCTTCAGTGACGGACTCAGCTCGTTCGTCACGGGCATCTCCCTCGGCCAGTCGTGGCTCGAGACGACACTCATCGCCGCCGGCGTGACGGTCCTGTGTTTCGCGGTGCGAAACCAGACCGTACTCGCGTTCGTGACCGGACTCGCGCTCCTGTCCCTCCTGCCCATGGCACAGCAGGGACACGCGGCGGGCACGGCGGGGCACGATGCAGCCATCACCTCGATCGGGCTCCACCTCGTGTTCGCCGGGATCTGGCTTGGCGGGCTGCTGGCGCTCATCGTGATCCGGCGGACGTTGGACGGCGCGCGGCTGGTCCCCATCGTGCAGCGGTATTCGACACTCGCCGTGGTGTGCTTCATCATCGTGGCGGCATCCGGATATGTGAGCGCGGAACTGCGGATCGGAACGCTCGCCCAGCTGCTGACGCCGTACGGCATCCTCGTCCTGGTCAAGGTGACCGTGCTGGTCGCGCTCGGCGTCTTCGGAGTCATCCAACGACGGTTCACGATCGGCCGGCTGGCCTCGACCTCGGGCCGAGGCGCCTTCTGGTGGCTCGTGACGGCCGAGCTCGCGTTCATGGGAATCGCCTCCGGCGTCGCGGCGGCGCTCGCCCGCACGGCGCCACCGATCGCCGCGGTGCTCGGCCCCGCGCCGACTCCTGCCGAGATCCTCACGGGCGAGCCACTGCCACCGCCGCTGACACTCACGAACTTCCTCACCAACTGGAATATCGACCTGCTGTGGTTGCTCGCGTGCGGATTCGGGATCTTCTTCTACGTGGCCGGCGTCTGGCGGCTCCGCAAGCGCGGCGACCGCTGGCCCGCGCACCGGACCATCCTCTGGGTGGCCGGCATGCTCCTGCTGTTCTACATCACGTGCGGTGGCGTGAACGTCTACGAGAAGTACCTCTTCTCGCAGCACATGCTCGGACACATGGCACTCACCATGATGGTGCCCCTCCTGCTCGTGCCTGGCGCCCCCGTCACGCTGGCCATGCGCGCGATCCGCAAGAGAACGGATGGCTCGCGCGGCGGGCGCGAATGGATCCTGCTCGCCGTCCACTCGAAGGTCGCCGGCGTTCTCACCAACCCGATCGTGGCCGCCGTACTGTTCGCGGGTTCGCTCTGGGCCTTCTACTACACGCCGCTGTTCCGATGGGCGACGACCGACCACATCGGCCACGAGTGGATGATCATCCACTTCCTCATCACGGGATACCTGTTCGTGCAGTCGCTCATCGGCATCGACCCGGTGCCGTACCGGTTGCCGTCGCCGTTCCGCCTCGTGCTCCTGCTTGGCACCATGGCGTTCCACGCCTTCTTCGGTCTCTCCATCCTGACCTCGAGCGGCCTCCTGCTCGCCAACTGGTTCGGGTCGATGGGCCGCACCTGGGGCCAGAGCGCGCTCGGCGACCAGCAGACCGGCGGCGGGATCGCCTGGAGTATCGGCGAGATTCCGACGGTCATCCTCGCGATCGTCGTGGCCATGCAGTGGAGTCGCACCGACGCGAAGGAGACCAAACGCCGGGACCGGAACGCGGACCGCACGGGCGAAGCCGAGCTCAACGAATACAATGCCCGCCTGGCGCGGCTGGCGAAGAACGACACTCCGGCGAGCTGACCGGGGCGAGCTGACCGCCTTCGCCTGCCTGCTCAGTCGGCAAGTGTGATGTCAATCGACCCATCCGGGTGGATGACGACGCTCGAGAGCGCGACCTCGAACGGCTCGTCCTGCTCATGCGTCGACATGGCTCCGTCGAACAGCGACTGCACCTCGGCAGTGAGGTGGGCGACGCCTTGGGTCCCCGGCATCTGCCAGCCGTCCGGACCCGCGGTGAGCAATCCAGCCGGATAGGAGACCATCCGCCAGCTCGGCGTGCCCTGCACCCGGTTGTCGATCTGCGCGCCGAAGGGGCATCCCGTCGGCTGCAGCACGTGCTGGGTGGTGCAGGTGTCCAGGAAACTGTTGAGCTGCTTCCGCACGCGCGCCGCGAACTCGGCGGTGGGTTCCACATCGACGGATGCGCGGGTGACGGCGGCCGGCCTGGTCACTGTGGTCGTGACCGGTCGTGCGGCAACCAGCGTCGACGTGTGGCTCAGGCGGTACGCTCCCGGCGCGAACACGAGATAGTCGGCTCGTGTCGTGAACGTCGCGGGCTGCGCGGGAGCGCTGGCACGCGTGTTGATTGCGTGGCCCGCGATGTCGAACGAGTCGCCGTGCAGCACCGTGATCTCGGCGATCGCGAGAGGGGTTTCCGCGAAGCGCCAGGTCGGGAAGATGCCGAGGATCGCGCCCGTCTGCTGCAGCGTGAAGGTCGTGGTGGCCGGAGCCGACCCGAGCAGGAACCTGGCCGTCACGCGGTGACGATTGCCGGCAAGCGAGTCATCGCGTGTGATCGTGATGTCGTGGAGGTCGGCCAGGATGTCGCCACGAAGAAGTTCGCGCGAGGCATCCTTCGGCAGCCCAGCGGCGGAGAGCTGGGCCGGTGTGGCGTCAACGCCCGGCATCGCGAGGGCGGCGCGTGCATCGTGTCGCGCGAGGGCTCCGAGGTAGCCGGAGACGAGGCCGCCTGCGCTGTACACGTCCCGCTGCACGGAGCCGACCGCCGCGCCGAACGCGACAAGGAGGAGGGCTCCGGTGATCGACCAGAGGAGGGCGATTCGCGGCATGACGACATCCTAGGCTCGGGCCGAGGATCGGCGTCCGACCGGCCGCGCGCGCCGACGTCGACCGGTAGTCTGTGATGGACACGGTAGGGCGACGGAAAGGGACGAAGGTGACCAGGCTTTCCCTCTCTGCCGAGCAAGCAGCGGTCTACGACCTGGTCGAGAACACCCGGCAGCACGTCTTCGTGACCGGAAGGGCCGGTACCGGAAAATCCACGTTGCTCAATCACCTCTCCTGGAACACCGAGAAGCAACTCGTGATCAGTGCGCCGACCGGCGTCGCAGCGCTGAATGTGGGCGGCCAGACGATCCACTCCCTTTTCCGGCTGCCGATCGGGGTCATCGCCGACCATGAGATCGAGCAAAGCGCCGAACTGCGCAAGCTGCTCAACACCATCGACACCCTCGTGATCGACGAGGTCTCGATGGTCAACGCGGACCTCATGGACGCGATCGATCGCAGTCTCCGCCAGGCGCGTCAGCGCACCACGGAGGCATTCGGCGGCGTGCAGGTCGTGCTGTTCGGCGATCCGTACCAGCTCGCCCCGGTGCCTGGCGACTCGGACGAACGCGCGTACTTCAGTGACACCTACCGCTCGATGTGGTTCTTCGATGCCAAGGTCTGGCAGGAGGCCGACCTCAAGATCGTCGAGCTCACCGAGATCCACCGCCAGCACGAGGCCGACTTCAAGGCCATGCTCAACGCCGTTCGGCACGGGCAGGTGACCAAGGATGTCGCGGACCGGCTCAACGAGACGGGTGCGCGTCCCGTCCCGGAGGACGGCACCATCACGCTCGCGACGAGGAATGACACCGTCAATCGCATCAACTCGCAGGCGCTGAAGCGCCTGCCCGGTCGCGCGCTGACGGCCAAGGCCGAGATCAGCGGCGATTTCGGCGGTCGCACCTACCCGGCGGAGGAAGCGCTCGAGCTCAAAGTCGGCGCGCAGGTCATGTTCCTGCGCAACGACGGCGGCGCGGGCGACGGCCCGCGCTGGGTCAACGGTACGATCGGCACCGTGACGCGCATCGACTCGACCGTCTACGTCGACGTCGACGGCGAGATCCACGAAGTCGAGCCGGCCACCTGGGAGAAGTATCGGTACTCGTACTCCGCCACGACGAAGAAACTCACGAAGGATGTCGTCGCCGAGTTCACGCAGTTCCCGCTGCGACTGGCCTGGGCAGTGACGATCCACAAGTCGCAAGGCAAGACCTACGAGAGCGCGATCGTCGACCTCGGCGCCCGGGCGTTCAGCCCAGGGCAGACGTACGTGGCGCTCAGCCGGATCACCTCCCTCGACGGCCTCTATCTCACGCGCCCGCTCCGTCCGAGCGACATCATGGTCGACCCCGACGTCGAACGTTTCATGCGGAACCGTTAGGCCACTCGATAGAATCACGTCAGGGCACGCGCATCGGCCGTCTACGGATGGCACGGTTCGGGGAAGGCGGCTCATGCTGCGTCTGGCTGTTGTGGCACTCACCGCGCTCCTTGTCTTGACGGCGACGGGGTGCACGCAGACCATGGATGCGTCCGCCCACCTGCCCAAGCAAGTCGACGGTGCACTTCCGACGAGTGTTGTGAGCGAGCTGAGCGGCGCAGTCACGTCCGCTGTCACGCTGGCGGGGGCATCCGGAGCCGTGATCGGTGTGTGGGCGCCCTGGGCAGGAAGCTGGACGGCGGCGCCGGGCACGACAGCGATCTCCGGCTCGGTGCCTATGACGACGGACATGCACTTTCGCATCGCGTCGAACACGGCGTCGATGACATGCACGGTGCTGCTGGCGCTCGTCGATCAGAGAACTGTGGCGCTCGACGACCTCGTCACGAAATACCTGCCGCGCATGACCGACCTCGACCTCATCACGCTCGGCGAGCTGTGCCGCAACACCTCGGGGCTCGGCGACTACGTCCCGACGCTCGCGCCGCAGTTCGTCAACAATCCGACTCGCCAATGGCCAGCGCTGGAACTCATCACCGACGGGCTGGCGGCACCGCGAGCGGGCACTCCGGGCGAGAGGTTCAGCTACTCGAATGCGGGCATCGTGCTGCTCGGCATGGCGCTGGAGGCTGCAACGGGAAAAGACTGGAACG
>JAUZGC010000070.1 GCA_030840105.1 Microbacteriaceae bacterium | reverse complement strand
CGCTGAGCTGCTCGATGATCGCCTGGGCGACGTCGTGCATGGTGAGGCGACGATCCATGGATGCCTTCTGGATCCAGCGGAACGCCTCGGGCTCGGTGAGCCCCATCTTCTCGTTCAGCAACCCCTTGGCGCGGTCGACCAGCTTGCGCGTCTCGAACCGCTCGACCAGGTCGGAAACCTCGACCTCGAGTGCGATGATCTGGGCGTATCTGGCGAGCGCGATCTCGATCGCAGGCAGCAGGTCATTCGGCGTGAACGGCTTGACGACATAGGCCAGCGCGCCTGCCTCGCTCGCCCGCTCGACGAGCTCTTTCTGGCTGAAGGCCGTGAGAAGGACGACGGGCGCGATGTGGCCCTTGGCCAGACGCTCTGCGGCGGAGATGCCGTCGAGTTGCGGCATCTTGACGTCCATGATGACAAGGTCAGGACGGAGCTCGGTCGCGAGGGCGACGGCGGTCTCCCCATCGCCTGCCTCGCCGACGACCTCAAAGCCGTTGTCGCGCAGGATCTCGACGATATCGAGCCGAATCAGCGACTCGTCCTCGGCAACGACTACACGGCGAGGGGCGGTGGGGCTTGGTTCTTGGTCAGTCACGAAGAAAGCCTACGGTATCGTGAGTGACGTTGTTGTGCGCCGGTGTGGCGGAATGGCAGACGCGGAGCACTCAAAATGCTTTGTCCGAAAGGGCGTGTGGGTTCGAATCCCACCACCGGCACCCAACGGTTCACTCGCCGAGACTGCGTCTCGCGACGTGCTCACGACGAGACCTGACATCTAGCTGGGACTATCGCCCATACTCAGCACGTGGGCAATGCACTCGTCCAAATGCGATCAGGCTGCGCCAGGAATCTCACCGGCTACCAGTGGCGTGGAGTGTCGACGCCAGATGCGCCACTCGTCATTCTCTAACAGCCACACGTCAGAGATCACGAACAACCCACTCCGATCCGAACCGAGGACGGTAGCCCGCATAGCAACGCGTTGAATCATCGCCGCACAGGTGCCTCTCACATCAAGAGACTTCTCCTGGACCTCATACGAGTGCACGACATAGTCGGGCAGAACCTCCAGCCAACGCGACCGGGGCATGACAGCCAACACGGGCTGGACAAGCACCAATGCGTAGTCGAGGGCCAGGACCGACTCGGCCAGTTCCTTGTCGCGCTCGGCAACACACCGGTCGAAGTTCGTGATCTGGGTCAGCAAGGCGTCGTCGATCATGCCACATAATCGCACAGACCCTGGCGAGGGCGACATGGCCAAGGCCGATAGCGCCCCCTACTCCCTGCCGTCCTCGAGCGGGATGAGCATAGTGCGGAACGGACCCGCAACGGCGTGGATGTCCCAAATACGATCGGCGACGTCGTCGATGCCATTGGCAAGCTGGAGTTTCGGGATGCCTCCCGGGATCACGAGTTGCGCGACACGGATGCCCTCACCCTCGAGTGCGTCGTGGAGCATCTCACCGTAGGCGCTCTCGGCCGGGAACGCGACCGACGTGCCTGCGAAGCCGGCGCGTGCCTTCACAGAGGTCCCGCCATTGATCAGGATGACGCTGCCGGCTCCGGCCTGGCGCATCGCTGGTAGCACCGTCCGCACCGCGTGAATGAGACCGAGAGCCGAGAACCGCAATGCTTCCAGCGCCAGCTCCGGAGTCATGTCGAGCACCGGCTTCAGGTAGTCACGAGACGGGAGAGGGCTGTACTGCAACGTGGTGATGGGTCCCAGCTCTGCCGCGGCACGTGCAAGGGCGTCCTCAAGCGCCGCCGGTACCAGCACATCCGCGGCGTAACCACGGGCGGTCAAGCCGTCGGCCTTGAGCTCCGCGGCCATGGAGTCAAGCTTCGACTGGTTCCTCGAGATCAGGGCTATTGAGAAGCCTTCGCGCCCGAACCTTCGCGCAACTGCTGCTCCGAGTCCCGGTCCGGCTCCGATAATGGCGATGACAGGCACGGTGGTTCCTTCGGTTGATGGTGTTCTATTGACCATAGCGCGGCCAGGTTGGGATGCTCCTTCCCATCGATTGCCGTAGTCGATCGAACGGCCCTGCTCGTCACGATGGACCTCCATCGGGAACGCAGAACGCCGGTCCTCGCTCATGCTCTCAAGCCAGCCGCCAGCGGCTCTTCATCGAGCACTACCCTTGGCCGCCCGGTTCACGCACGCACTCCCGCACATTCATGAACCGTCAACAGGCTCATCGTGCGCGACAATTCCGACAAACTGAAGTTATGCAGATCCGCGACCTGACTTCGTTAGACATTGAGGCAGCTGCTGCGCTCTGGCACGAAGTGGGACTGACCCGACCATGGAATCCGCCCGTACTCGACCTGCAGCGAGCCCTGGACAGCTCCGCGTCCACGGTTCTCGGAGGATTCGATGGTGAGCGATTAGTTGGCACCGTGATGGTCGGTCACGACGGGCACCGCGGTTGGGTCTATTACCTCGCCGTAGATGAGCGTCAGCGCGGCATCGGGCGGGGGCGAGAAATGATGACAGCTGCGGAACACTGGCTTCGCGAGCAAGGCGCCGTGAAAGTTCAATTGATGGTCCGCTCAACCAACGAGGCAGTGCTGGGCTTCTACGACCGACTCGGCTACGAAGACGCCGACGTGCAGGTGCGATCGAAATGGTTGAAGTAACACGCTCCGTCTTCCGATACACGATCGACTGCCGCGACGGCGAGACCAACGGGTGTTGAGGGCGGAGGCACTGATCCGACGCCAAATAGCCAGGGCGAGAGCGGTTGAGGTGATGTCGGTGGTTGCCGGTTGACTTGGGTCATGGAAGCGACGATCGATCTGCTGGAGCGGCAGTCCAACGCGTCGATGGGTGCGGCGTCGATGGGTGCGGCGTCTATGAGTGCGGCTTCGGTGAGTGCGGCGTTGCCTGCGCCAACGATCGCTGCGGTCGTTGCAGATACTGTGTCGGAGTTCGTGGATGTCATTGTCGGTGTCGATCGGATGATCTCGAGCCTTCGGGGCGTGCAAGCGCAGCTGCTCGACCAGGCCAGGCGGGCAAGCGGACTTTGCTCGGGCAGACTTGGCTCGGGCGGCGGGGCGCGAGGTGGGCAGGGCATGGAGCTTCGGGCGTTGCGGGCCGAGTTGGCCGCGGCGCTGCGGATTCCGGAGCGCACGGCCGAAACCCAACTCGCGGTGAGTGAGTTGCTCGTCAACAACCTGCCAGACACGCTTGCTGCGTTGACTGCTGGGGAGATCAGTTACCGGCACGCGCAGATCATGGTCGACCACACGGGCGGGCTTGACGACGCGGCGCGGGTGGCGCTCGAGACAGCGGCGCTGCCGTATGCGCGGAACCTCACGGCGTCGGAGTTCGAGCGAAAGATCCGCACCGTGCGGGAGCGGGCGAACCCGGAGACGATCCGGGAGCGGCACGTGCGTGCCGCGGGCGACCGGGAGGTGCTGTTCGACCCAGGACGGGATGGCATGGCATGGCTGAGCGCGTACCTGCCTGCAGCGGAGGCGCTTGGTGCCTACAACCGGCTCAGCGAACTGGCGGCCAGCCTGCAGGGTCCGAACGAGGAGCGCACGCTCACCCAGCTGCGCGCGGATGTATTCCGTGACCTGCTCATCGACGGCCAGCCGAGCGACAGCGTGTCCGGTAACGCGGCGCCCGGGATCACCGCGAAGGTGTTCGTGACCGTCCCCGTGCTAACCCTCCTCGGTCGGGATGATCTTCTCGGCCGGTATGAGCCCCCGGCGACCCTCGACGGGTATGGGCCGATCGACCCCGACACCGCTCGCGAGCTCGCCGGACACGCCCCCAGCTTCATTCGGTTGCTGACGCATCCGGAGACTGGTGCCGTGCTCTCGGTAGGGCGGGAAAGTTACCGGGTGCCGCAGGACCTGAAGAACTGGTTACAGGTCCGAGACGCCACCTGCCGTTTCCCCGGCTGCTCCCGCCAGGCCGCCCGGTGCGAAATCGACCACACCCAAGACTGGGCCCACGCGGCCAAACCCGCCACGACAACCTCGCCCACCTCTGCAAGAGTCACCACATCCTCAAACACAAGTCCGACTGGCAGGTCACCCAGGCCAGGGACGGCACCGGAAACCTGACCTGGACCTCACCCGCCGGCCGCAACTACACCACCGAACCCGAAATCCGGATGCGATCCTGACCAGGTTCTGAGCCCCGTCGAAGCACCGGCGGCTCCCCTCCCGAAGGAACAGAAGGCGCTCTACGCTGTCCGTCGCGCCTTCGCTCAGAAGAACCCAGCCGCACGTGGAAGATGTTCCCTCTCCCATCGGCGCTGGCAGGCCGCGAGCTACGCGAGGGGCTTGTCCGCCACGCTCGCGGCGGCACCGGAAAGTCGCTCGCGGGCCGCGTTCAGGTGGAAGCTCATCGCCAGGCTGGCCGCGGCTTCGTCATGCTGGTTCACCGCGTCGACCACGCGTTGATGCTCCACCACGGTGTCGCCCGCGATGCCCATTTCGTAGTAGAGGCGATACAGCTGCGAGTGCGGCCGGAGTCGCTCAAGAATGTCCACCATCAGACCGACGCCGGATGCGGTGGCAAGCGCGAGATGGAAGGCAGCATCCTGGGCGGCGAATGTCTTGTAGCTGTCGTAGCTCGCACCGTCGACCGGTTCCTTCATGTCGGCGATGAGGTCCTGCAGGTTCTGGATTTGTTGCGTGGTCGCGAGTCCGGCTGCCCAGGATGCTGCCGCAGGCTCCAGAAGAAGACGCACCCTGAAGAGTTCATCGAACGACTTGCTGTCCATCAACGGCGCGACGGTATACCCGTGATGTGCCCGCTTCGCGACCAAGCCGTCCGACTCGAGCCGGGCCAGGGCCTCGCGCACCGGCGTGGGCGAGCAGCCGAAGTCGCGGGCCAAGCCATCGATGGAAAGTCGCGAACCCGGTTCCACGAGGTTGTCCATGAGGCGCGATTTGATCAGCTCGTAGATCTCGTCGCCAAGGATCGACCGCCGAGGCGCGCCCGCTGAGAGCCACGGCGATCCGGGCTCCTCGACCGACCCACCGAGAGAAGAAGTCATGTCCTACAACCTATAGGAAGAATGATCGATGGAAGGTGAATTTTCCTTGTCAAAAACCGCGAGGGGTATTTTCGGGACCTGATCTGGGTTTTTGCTCGCGCGCTACGGTGTAAATTCTCAGCCATTTGACAGGGTAGGCTTGCGCCCTGATCATAGATCAAATAGGGAATCCAACGAAGGGTTGAACTACATGGCACACAAGCGTTTGGCAATTCAGATCGGCATCGGCGGAGCGCTTCTCGCTCTCCTCACCGGATGCTCGACAGGAACCGCGTCAGGGACGACGGGATCCACAGCACCGAAGAACATCGTCATCGGCCTCTCCAACCAGACGGAGGCGGGTACTTTCCCCGTCGGCCTGGCCAAGGGCGCGAAGGCGGAAGCAAAGAAGCTCGGCATCAAGCTCATCGACCTCGACTCCAAGGGTGACGTGCAGAAGCAGGGCAGCGATATGCAGGACCTCGTCGCACAGCAGGTCAGCGGCATCCTGATCGTCCCGAACTCCCCCGGTCCCGCGCAGGCAATGGTCGACCAGGCCGTCGCAGCGAAGATCCCCGTGGCTTCCGTGCACGGCACGGTCGGCACCGGTCCCACCGATGTCCCGTACAGCAAGCTGTCGTTCACGATGAACGAGAGTGCGGACGTTCTCGGCAAGCAGGAGACCGCGCTGGCGGTGAAGGCACTCCCCAACGGTGGAAAGGTGGCCATCATCACCGGCGCCGCCGGGTTCCTCGAGAACACCACGTGGACCGCGGGATTCAAGAGTGGCCTCGCAGCCAAGGGTGGATTCGACATCGTGGCTACCCAGCCGGGTAACTGGACTCCGGAAGCCGGACAGTCAGCCTGTCAGGCCATCCTGAGCGCACACCCCGACGTCGACCTGTTCTACGCGATCAGCGACGACATGGCTACAGGATGCGCCAAAGCTGTAGCCGCGGCCAATTCGAAGGCCAAGATCCTGGGCAACGGCGGTTCCGCCGCCGGAATCGCCGGCATCAAGGATGGCTCCATCTACGGTGACGTCTGCTACAAGCCGGTCGACGAGGGCGCCAAGGCCGTCAACACGCTGTACCAGCAGATCACCGGCAAGACGGCCGCATCGCACAAGGTGCTGACGTACGACACGCCTGCGATCACGTTGGACAACATCGACCAGTGCGTGGCGCAGTGGTAACTGTTTCACCCCCGGCAC
>JAUZGC010000017.1 GCA_030840105.1 Microbacteriaceae bacterium | reverse complement strand
GCGGAGACCATGGCCAGATCGACCGAGATCTCCATCGCCCAATTGGAGTCAGCCTGAGGCAACACTGTCCCGCCAGTCTGATTCACCTTGCTGAAACACCCGGCTCCGCACGGCGGCAAGCCAAATTGCGCGCGATACGTTGCCAGATCGGCAGCAGCGGTTGGGCTGTCGTATGCATCGACGACTGCGATGGTTCGGCCGGTGCCACCACCGGTCACAGAATTCAGGCCGTATGCGTCCTGCAGGTCAGACGGCCCATATCCGCTGGGAACCGAATTGGGGCTGACAAGCGGCCCACTGACATCCAAATCCACGATCGCCCCGCACGCTACATGGCGCGGAGCTGGCGTCCCGCAGACCTTGGCATGCGTGTGCCCTTTCAGCTCGTCGGGAACGGAGCGCGTCGACGGGGACGGTGCCGGTACCGGTGAAGGCGGATTTGGCGTCGACGGTGACGGCCTCGCCGCGGCGGCCACATGAGCCGGGACGTCCGCCGCCGCAGCGGAGACCGGAGTGACCAGCCATGAGCCGAGTAACAGCGCGAGTACCAGCGACATCCTCGGGGCTGTCAGCTGCCTGGTCACTTTCGCAACCGCGCTGAACGGAGCTCGCAACTTCGTCATGCCGCCCCCGAATCGTCCCCTTGCGTGGTGGCCATCCGGGAAGACGGGCGCCCATACGCTCACTCAGCATCGCCTCCGTGTGGGCGAATCTTCATATGCTATCGGCAGCATGCGCAGAGGTAAACCATTGACGCAACGGCGCACCGTTTTGATTGAGCGCGCCAGCTCAGCAAAGGCAGTGATCCAGATCGAGCACGAACGTCTGGAAGGGTCGGCCATTGCTCTGGTGCGGGAGCGGCTCACCTCTCGCGACCCATCCACTCTGTTCGTACATGCGAACCGCGCGCGTATTGTCCACAAGAACGTGAAGCACCGCTTGAGTGAGTCCGGCCGTGCGCGCATCGTCGATAAGGGTGGCGAGAACCTTCGCGCCGAGGCCCTGGCCCTGATCGCGTGGGTCGACGGCGACGAGCCCAAGATAGGCGGCGCCCGGCGGGTCATCGGCATAGCCGCTTCCCGGAGGCGCCAGATGTCCAAACGCGGCCACTCGCTGATCGCACTTAATGACTCGCCATGAGATCCGCGGACCTGTGAGCTTCCCCCTGCATCGATCGCGCGTATCTCTGGGCGCGGACCCATCCCGATGGAGAACCGCGCGCCACCAGAGGTCCACGCATGCATCCAGGTCTTCATCCAGCGCATGCTCCACGGAGTACGCACCGCCGCTTCCAGGCATGTTTCCTCTCGTCACTAGACGTTGACCGGGTAGTCCAGGTGCAGCTCATCCGCCGGCACGCCCCGAATGCCCCAGTTCGCCTGGGGTGTCTCGGTAATCGTGATCTCTAAGTCGCTGATGCTAACGCCCACCGAAGCCACGTTGCGGAACAGATGGCGGATGAGGTTCTTCTTCGTCTCGGTCGATCGCCCCTCGAACATGCTGACCTCGATGATCGTGTAGTCGATCGTGCGATCTGCCGGGGTGACGAAGCAATCCGGCTCCAGTGCGATGAACCGATGGAACCGCTTCGCCTTGGGAAGCTTCAGCGCACCCACGACCGCCGCGTGAATGGCGTCAGACAGCTCTGGAATCCGAGGCCGCAAGGCAGCGGCATGACCGTACACAACGATTTGAGCCATGTCGCATTCTGTCACCTCGCATTGCGCGTCGATGCGAGGCGCGCGCTCGGGTGGGTCCGCGTAGGCAACTCAGGCTGGTGCGGCAGGATTCAGACAACTTCGGCCGATTTTCGCCGATTTCGGCCCCGTTTCCGCCGATCCAGCCTGAGTTGCCAACCAAAGTGTCATTACCTGCTGACCGAGGGCAACCAGGGATGTCTGACACGTGGATGTCTGCGGCGGGCAACTGGATGCGTGCGGCATCCGCTGCTACTCCTTGGTGGCGCCCGCCAGCATCCCGGACACGAGAGCCCGCTGCGAGAAGAGGAACAGCACCAGCACGGGCAGGATCGCGATGATGATCGCCAGCGCCAGCTCCGGGCTCGTGATGTTGAGTCCCTTGCCCGCCACCGGGTTGAAGGAAGGCGTGGAGGAGAGTAGCTGGTTCAGGCCGACCTGGATCGGGAACTGTTCGCTGCTCGGCAGCACGAGGTATGGCAGGAAGAAGTTGTTCCAGTTGTTCACGAAGCTGAAGAACGCAATCAACCCGATCACCGGCTTCGCGAGCGGCATCGCGATCCGCGAAAACACCTGCCACTCGTTGCATCCGTCGATCCGGGCGGCCGACAGCAGGTCACGGGGCATGCTCGTGGCGAAGTAGATATACACGAGGTACACGCCGAACGGGAAGAAGGAGAACGGCAGGATGATCGACCACACCGTTCCGATCAGGCCAAACAGGTTGATCTCGAGGAAGGTCGGCAGAACGAGCGCGGCCGACGGCATGATCATCACCACGAGCGTGACCGACAACAAGACCTTTCGACCGCGGAACCGCGTGAGCGCGAGTGCGTAGCCGGCGGGAACGCTCGTGAGCAGGGTGAGGATGAGCGAGCCGATCGAGTAGATCGCCGAGTTCTTCAGCCAAACGAAGATCGCCCCACCTTGGAACGAGACAAGGTGCTGCCAAGCCAGGGCGACCTGATTGAACGAGCCGAATGACAGCGGGAATTGGGTTACGAGCTGCCCGGCGGTCTTGGTCGGCGCGAGCAGCAGCCAGACCACCGGCAGCACGAAGAACACCACAAGCAGCGCGAGGATCACCACCACGATCGCGATGGAGACGAAGCGGGAGACGCGGCGCTTCCCCGGATGTGCCACGCCGAGGTCGAGGTCGAGAGAAGAGGAGGTCATTCGTCATCCACTTTGAACAAGCCAGAGCGGGTCACCAGGACGGCGGCGACGATCAGGCCGAGAGCGAGCAGGAAGATGGAGATCGCGGCAGCGCCGTTGAAGTCGCCGTGCTGGAAGGCGTACACGTACGCCAGCTGGTTGGGCGCCCAGGTCGGGCTGACCCGGCCGAGGCTCGCCGTCTGCAGCAACTGCGGCTCGACGAACAGCTGTGTGCCGGCGGCGAAGGCGAGGATGGACTGGTAGACGATCCACTTGCGGATCATCGGAATCTGGATATGCCAGGCCGACTGCCAAGGCCCTGCGCCGTCCATCCGGGCCGCCTCGAGCACCTCCTCGGGGATGTTGTTCAGGGCGCCGTACATGACGACGATCCATCCACCAGCACCGGTCCAGAAAGCGATCAGCACGAGGATGACCGGCAGGTTTGCCGGCGCGAGCACCTGGGCGAAGGAGCCGAAGCCGAGCACGCGCAAGAGACCAGACGCTGGGCTCACGGTCGGGTCGAGCATGAAGAGCCAGACAAGCACGCTGGCCACACCGGCCAGGGCGCCGGGGATGTAGTAGAGGAAGCGGAACACGGCTGCGAGGCGAGGCTTCATCCTCGCTCGCAGGATGACCGCGACGAGGGTCGTGAGCGCGATTACGAGAACCAGCCACATCGCCAGGTAGATGAAGATATCGGCGAAGGCGGGGCCGAACCGATAATCCTGCACCACCTTGATGAACTGGTTCAGGCCGGTGAACTGGCCCTGCTCGTTCGTGAACGCGAGGTAGACGGCGTACCCCGTGGGGATGATGCCGAACACGACGAGCAAAATCGTGTATCCGGAAACGAAGAGGTATCCGGCCAGGCCGGCCCGCCGCCGCGGAACTCCGCGACGGCGAGCCTGCTTGGAAGCGACGAGCGGTGCTACTCGCTCGGTCTCAACTGTTGTCATTTTGTGGTGACCGTGTATCCAACCTGCTTCGCCTCATTGACAATGGCGGTCTGCCACGCGGGGAGGGTCTCCGTCAGCGTCTTGCCTGCGGTGAGGGCCGGAAGCACAACGCTCGACCAGGCGGTAGCGTCACTGAACTTGGTGTTCGACCATCCGGTCCACACCTCGTCGGCCGCCTTCGTGAACGGACCGCTGATATCGGTGGCGAAGTAGTCCTTGTTCGTCGGGTTCGCCAGCCACGCCGTTGCGCCCGGAGAGTACGCGGGGTAGGTCGGAGCGTTGGTGAGGTTAGCGTCCGAGGTCGTGAGCCATGTGGCCACGGCGGTTGCCGCCTTCAGGTTCTTGCTGTGCGACGACACCATCCAGACGCCACCACCGACGTTGCCGGTGTATGCCGTCGACTCGCCGGCCCATGTCATCGGGTTGGCTGCGGCGATCTGACCAGCCGGCGTCTTGAATGCCGAGTTGAACAGGTACTGGCCGTACCACGACGGGCCGTTGGCCATGAGCACCTTGCTACCGTCGAAGCCCTGGCTGAAGAAGCCCTGGGTGCTGACCGACTTGTCGGCGATCAGCGTGTCGAGCAGCGTCGCCATCCGAGTGCACTTGGTGTCCTGCAGGTTGACCAGGAGCGATCCGTTGTTC
Source organism: Microbacteriaceae bacterium (assembly GCA_030840105.1). GTDB lineage: Bacteria > Actinomycetota > Actinomycetes > Actinomycetales > Microbacteriaceae > JAUZGC01. The sequence goes on along the minus strand of JAUZGC010000017.1, from coordinate 362 downwards.
TGCAGCTGCTGGGCAGGGCACTGGCTCGACCAGAAGTAGGACTCCTGCGAGTTGGTGTCGCCGACAGCGCCGACGATGTAACCGGGGTGCTCCTTGGCGACCTTCTCACCGATGGCCTGGTACTGCTCCCACGTGGTGGGAACCTGGTATCCCCACTGGTCCATGAGGGTCTTGTTGTACCAGAGCACGACCTGCGCGATGTCGTTACGCAGGCAATACGTGTGGCCGTTGAACTGGCACGGCTGCAGCGAGCCCTTGGCGAAGTTGTCGAGCGTTGTCTGCGGCACCAGCCCCTGGTCCAGCGGCGCCGCGAACGGCACCTCGTTCGGGCCGGTCGGCTTCGAGGCCCAGGTGAGGTCGGT
>JAUZGC010000274.1 GCA_030840105.1 Microbacteriaceae bacterium | reverse complement strand
TGATCAGCGCGACGCGGTCTTTCAGCCGCTCCGAGCCGACATACGTTTTCTCGCCGTGGTCTGGCCGGGGATCCATCAGTGACGTCAGACCTGGCTGCTCCTGCTCTTGCTCAGGGAATCCTTCGGTCCGGTACTTCGTGACGGGATTGGGGTCATCGTGTTCGGTCGTCATGAACGTTCCTCACGGTCGGCTCGCGCCTCGCGGTCGGCTGGCGCATTGGATCTGCGCGCGACGGTACTCCGGGGGATGCGCTCCAGCAAGGTCCCCAGCGAACCAGGAGCAGTCTTGGCGCGGCCGGGTCCCGATCACGACCGTGGCGGCCGGGTCCCGATCACGACCGTGGCGTCCAGGTCCTCCGACCTGGCAATGCGTGGAATGAGGCCGCTGGCGGCGAAGATCGCCGCGGCATCCGGTGCCTGGCGTTCGCTCGCTTCGACAAGGAGGTGACCGCCCGGCACCAGCCACGACGACGCGGCTGCGGCGACCCGACGCTGAACGTCGAGCCCGTCCCGGCCGCCGTCGAGCGTCACGCGCGGCTCATGGACGCGCGCTTCCGGGGGCATCATCCCGATCGCCTCGGTGGGGACGTACGGGGTGTTGGCGACGAGGATGTCGATCCGGCTGCGCAGTGTTTCGGGCAGCGGATCGAAAAGGTCGCCTTCATAGACCAGCCCCCCGGCAGGAACGATGTTCCGGCGGGCGCAGCGCACAGCGGCCGGCTCGATGTCGGCGGCGTACAACTCGATGCGATCGATGGTCGCGGCAAGCGCTGTGCCCAGCGCCCCGGAGCCACAACACAGGTCGAGGATGACGGCACCCGGGTGGGCGAGGGAGGTCGCCTCATGGACAAGGAATTCGGTGCGGCGGCGAGGGACGAAGACACCGGGATCCACCGCGATCCTCAAGCCGCAGAATTCGGCCCAGCCAAGGATGTGTTCGAGCGGTAAGCCGGCAACGCGTCTGGCCACCGTGTCCTCGAGTTCAGCGGGGGTCCGCGCGGCGGACAGGAGCAGCTTCGCTTCATCCTCGGCGAAGACACAGCCCGCTGCTCGCAGCCGTTCCACGACGGTGCCCATGCGCAGCCAAGCAGGGTCCGGCGCCGCCGGCACTTCAGGCGTCGCGTCGTGAGATGAGGAAGAAGCAAGCATCAGACTGCATGCTATCCGAGCCTGGGCGACAAGCGATCAGGCGGGTTTGCGCTGTTTCTTGGGCCCGGCGGCGCGATTCTTCTCGACGCTCTTGCGCAGCGCATCCATCAGGTCGATCACCTCGCCGCCCGCTGCGGCCGACTCCGGCTGCTCGCCGAAGGTCTCTGCCGTGTCGACGGCATCACCCTTCTCGAGCTTGGCGTCGATGAGCTGGCGAAGCTCCGCCTGGTACGCGTCGGTGAACTTCTCGGGGGCGAAGTCTCCTCCGAAGCTTTCCATGAGCGCCGCCGACAGTTCGAGCTCCTTCTCCGAGAGGCGCGGCGTCTCCTCCAGGGCGGGGAAGTCTGCCTCGCGCACCTCGTCGTCCCAGAGCAGGGCCTGCAGCATGAGCACATCGTCGTGAACGCGAAGCGCCCCCAGGCGGCTCTTTTGCCGCAGCGCGAAGTGCACGATGGCCGTCCGATCGGTGTCTTCGAGCGTTTTCCGCAACAAGACGTATGCCTTGGCGGACTTGGAATCCGGGGCGAGGAAGTAGCTCTTGTCGAACATGATCGGATCCAGCTGGTCGCTCGGCACGAACTCGACGACCTCGATTTCGCGGCTGCGCTCCGCCGGCAGGGAAGCCAGATCGTCATCCGTCAGCACGACTGTCCGGTCACCGGCCTCGTACGCCTTGTTGATGTGCTCGTATGTGACGATCTTGCCGCAGACCTCACACCGGCGCTGGTACCGGATGCGTCCGCCATCCTTGTCGTGAACCTGGTGCAGCTCGACATCGTGGTCTTCCGTGGCGCTGTAGACCTTGACCGGAACGTTCACGAGGCCGAAGGTGATCGCACCTGTCCATATGGCCCTCATGGCACTATTCGACACCATGGGAGCCCCGGTCGGACGGGGGTTGACTCGCGCGCGGTCCGGCGTACGGTACTCCATCGGTACGACTCATCCAGCGTGCGAGGTTCCGATGCGACCGAAGTCCGGCTCCGAGACAGTGTCGATCGACGGCCGCCGCCTGACCATCACCAACCTCGACAAGGTCCTCTACCCGGCGACCGGGACGACCAAGCGCGACGTGCTGGCCTATTACGCGGAGATTGCGGATGTCCTCATCCCGCATGTGGCGAACCGGCCGGTGACCCGCAAGCGGTGGGTTCACGGCGTTGGCACACCGGAGCATCCAGGCGAGGTCTTCTTCCAGAAGAACCTGGATGAGGGCACGCCGGAGTGGGTCAAGCGGCGCGCGATCGCACACAAGGAACGGGCGAACGAGTATCCGCTCGTCAACGACGTCCCGACGCTCATCTGGCTTGCGCAGCTCGCCGCGCTCGAGATCCACGTGCCGCAGTGGCAGTTCAGCCGCACCGGCCAGCCGAAGAACCCCGACCGCCTGGTGCTTGATCTCGATCCAGGTGATGGCGTCGGGCTCGCGGAGTGCGCCGAGGTTGCCCGCTTCGCCCGGGCGATCCTGGGCGACATGGGACTTGACCCCATGCCGGTCACGAGCGGAAGCAAGGGCATCCATTTATACGCGGCACTCGACGGCACACAGACCTCCGATCAGGTCTCTGCCGTGGCTCACGAGCTCGCGCGGGCACTCGAAATGGACCATCCCGACCTGATCGTCAGCGACATGAAGAAGGCGATCAGGCCAGGCAAGGTCTTCGTCGACTGGAGCCAGAACAGTGCGGCGAAGACGACTATCGCACCATACTCGTTGCGCGGTCGTTTTCAACCGACGGTCGCGGCCCCGCGCACCTGGCAGGAGCTCGCCGCGAAGGACCTTGCCCACCTGGACTATCAGGAGGTGCTCCGGAGGGTGAAGCGCCGAGGCGATCTGCTCGCCGGCATGGCGAGCGGGCATCTGCATGCCCCCGACGATCGGCTCGAGACGTACCGAAGCAAACGTGACGCCGGCAAGACTCCCGAGCCCGTTCCCGCCGAGCGACCCGAGCCGACGGATGGTCAGTCCTTCGTGATCCAGGAGCACCACGCACGCAACCTGCACTACGATTTCCGACTCGAGCGCGACGGCGTGCTCGTCAGCTGGGCCCTCCCCAAAGGGCTTCCGACCGAACCGCAGGGCAATCACCTCGCCGTGCAGACCGAGGATCATCCGCTCGAGTACGGACGCTTTGAGGGAACTATCCCGAAGGGCGAGTATGGCGCGGGTGAGGTCATCATCTGGGATTCCGGCCGCTACGACCTCGAGAAGTGGCGCGACGGCGAGGAGGTGATCGTCACACTGCACGGCGAGCAGGGCGGCGCATTGGGCGAACCGCGCAGGTACGCGCTCATCCATACCGGCGGAGAAGGGAAGGCGGCGCAGAACTGGCTCATCCATCTCATGAAGGATGCGCGGCCGGGCGCGCAATCGCACGCGCATCGCCCGGAAAGTACTCCGCCGACAACCCGTCGCACGATCGGGCGGCCGCGCTCGAGCGTGGGTGGCGCGCATGCAGCGGCTGTTGCACCGATGCTCGCAGCGCCGGGAAACGGGCATGACGTGACCGATGAGGACGACTGGGCATTTGAGATGAAGTGGGACGGGATCCGCGCGATCGCAACCGTCGACCAGACTGGGCTTCGACTGACGAGCCGGAATGGAAACGATCTCACCGTGGGCTACCCGGAGCTCGAGGATCTCCTCGACCTGGTTGGTGCGCACAGCGCGGTGCTCGACGGGGAGATCGTCGCGCTCGATTCGAAGGGACGCCCCGACTTCGGCCGGCTTCAGGGCCGGATGCACCTGACCAAGCCTGCCGATGTCGAGCGGGCAGTCGCTTCGATTCCGGTGCACTACATGCTGTTCGACCTGTTGGAGCTGGACGGTCGCTCGCTCCTCGCGAGCGAGTACGACAAACGGCGCGCGGAGCTCGAGGCCCTGATCAAGCCGACCCGAACCAGCCGCACCCAGGTTCCACCTGCCTTCGCGGGCGACTTCGCCGCCGCGATGGAAAGCAGTCTGACGCTCGGCCTCGAAGGTGTCGTGGCGAAACTCCGGGACAGTCGCTATGTCGCCGGCCGGCGAACGCATTCATGGATCAAGGTCAAGCATCACCGTACCCAGGAGGTCGTCGTCGGTGGCTGGCGACCCGGCCAGGGGCGGCGCGCCGACACCGTCGGCTCCCTGCTGCTGGGGATCCCCGACGGCGATCGGTATCGCTATGTCGGGCGGGTTGGCACCGGCTTCAGCGACCGCGAGCTCGAGGGGCTGCGCGGTATCCTCGACGGCCACACGCGAACGACGCCGTCATTGACGGACGTGCCGGCGGCGGACGCGCGTGACGCCCACTGGGTCTCCCCCCGCCTTGTTGCCGAGGTGGAGTTCGCGGAGTGGACGTCGACCCAGCGGCTCAGACATCCGTCGTGGCGCGGGTGGCGGCCGGACAAGGTGCCCGCCGACGTCACCCGGGAGTGACATCCGCCGCCCTGCATCGACAAACGACCCGAGAAGCCGTGCGACTCCGCACACCTGGCGATTGCGGGAAAGCTATCGCGCCATTCGTGCGGAGTCGCACACGGAGGTGTTCGATTACGCCGCGAAGACCTCGCGCAGGGTCTTGAGGGTGAGGGCGAAATCGTCGATCCCGCCACCCTCGTGATCGTTGTATGGCCAGACCGTAATCTGCTTCTCACCTGCGTAGTTGTGGTACGCGCCGAAAACGGTGGATGGCGGGCAGGTCCGGTCCATCAGGCCGGTCGAGAACCACGCGGGCGACTTTGCGCGCTTCGCCATGTTGACGGCGTCGAAGTACGAGAGGGTCTCGTGGACCTGATCCACCTTCTCGCGGTGGATCGCCAGGTAGCGGACGACCTGGTCGTACAGCTCGTGGTTGGTGATGACCGTCGCCCGCGGGAAGTCGCTGAGGAACGTGACATACGAGATGACCGCGGACAGGTCAGGAATGAACGCCGCTGCGGCGACGGCCATCGCTCCACCCTGGCTGCCACCGAGCACGGCGACCTTGGTGCTGTCGACCACGTCGAGGCTACGGGCGGCTTCGACCGCGCGAACAGCATCGGTGAAGAGGCGACGGTAGTAGTACGTCTCCTTGCTGTCGATGCCCTTGGTCAGGAGGCCGGGAACCTGGGGACCGGTGCCTGCGGGATCGGGTGTGTCGCCGGTGCTCCAGCCCGAGCCCTGCCCGCGCGTGTCCATGTGGAAGTGCGCGAAGCCGGCGGATGCCCAGAGCAGGTTGTCGATGGCGCGACCGCGGCCGCCGCCGTAACCCATGAAGTTCACGACCGCGGGAATCGGTCCGGTTGCGCCGGCAGGAAGGCGCAGCCATGCCTTGATCCGTTCGCCACCGAAGCCCGAGAACGTGACATCGAACACGTCGATCGTCGCGAGCCCGGTGTCGACCGGGGTGACCGTGACATCGAGGTCGAATGCCCGGCTTTCGGCGAGCGTCGACTCCCAAAAGGCGTCGAAATCGGCGGGGTCATTCTGGCTGCTGCGGTACGCGCGCAGCTCGGATTCTGGGAGATCAACGAACATTGCTCAAGCCTAACCTTCGAAATTCACGTCAATAAATCCAGGGACTGCGAGAGGACCAAAGCCGCCGCTCCGAGCAGGGTGATGTCGTCATCCGTGCTCGCAAAGGTGATGGCCGGTGCTCCCCCGGCGTGCGCTGGGATGCCATCCACGACATACTTCTGCACGCGCTCACGCAACTCCTCGCCGCCCTGGACGACGTCTCCATGCAGGATGAAGAGGCCGGGTGCGAGGATCTGTTGCAGGTTGATGATGCCGATCGCGACATTGCGAGCAAACCTGTCGAAGAGTTCTGCGGCTTGGGGGTTGTTGCCGGCGGCCAGCCGGGCGAGCGGACCGACGGTAAGCGCATCCGCGGCTGGCAGGCCCGCGATGGCTGCTTCCGCCTGGAGCCAGCGATGACTGGCAATGGTTTCCCAGCATCCGGTGCGGCCACAGCGGCAGACGGTGCCGCCGAGGTCGACGATCGTGTGGCCGGCTTCGCCGCCCGCTCCGGCGGCTCCGCGATGCACAGCCCCGTCGATGACGAGGCCGACGCCGATCGCCTCACCACAGTAGATCGAGGCGAATGACGAGGCGCGTCGCCCTGAGCCGAACCAGCGGTCGCCGAGCGCCTGCACCCGCGGGTGGTGGTCGAGGTGCACCGGGAGGCCGAGGCGCCTGGACAGCAGCGGACCGAGTTCGAGGCCCGCGAGTCCGGGGGCGAGGTTCACCTCGACGATTCGACCCTCGTCGGTGTTGACGATGCCTGCGACGGCGACACCGACCCCAAGCACTCCGCCACCAAGCACGCCGCCACCGGGCAGCGCGACGCCGCCTGGCAGTGCGCCGCCATCGGATGGTAGCACGGCCTGGATGGTGGAGGTCACGCGATCGATGATCGCGTCCTGATCGCGTTCGATCGGATCGAAGCTGGCGGATGACTCCGTGATGACCGATCCGGTGAGGCTGACGAGCGCCGCTCGTACCGTTCCCGGCAGCACGTGCACGGCGACGGTGGGACGGTCAACCGGGGAGAACCAGATGGGACGGGCCGGCTTGCCGCCCTGCGAGCTGCTCTGCTGAGGTTCCCCCTCGACGAGGATCCCATCGTCGATCATGGGCTGCACGATCGCACCGATCGTGGTCTTGGTGACTCGCGAGATGCGCGCCAATTGTGCCCGTGAGGATGGCCCGACGTCGTACAGGATCTGAAGAAGCCGCGTGCGATTGACCTTCCCGGCGCCGGCAGGCGAGATCAGGCGAGGCGCCGAAGGAACCCGCGCGGGCGCATGGTAGCGGCCACCGGGCGTTGGCGTTTCGGTCATCGGTGGACGTGCCTCCAGGGACGGGTGGTGGGCTGTGTCGCACGTGCGACCGCTCCAGGGAACCCTCATTAACTGTTTGTTACGGATGGACGGATTCTTCATTTCGGCTTGACAAGGGACAAGTTAGTCAGGAAAGTGAACATAGTCAACATCCGCTGATCTGGAACCAATTGCAATGGCACTCACCCATTCCGATGCCTCAACCGATGAGGCGACGACCACCACTCTCGTAGACCTCGGCGACGGCTTCGTCGGGATGAGCACGGAGCGGGCATCACTTCGCATCGACCCGGCGGATGGCGGACGGATGCTGTCCCTGGTCATCGACGGCGTGGATATCATCGGCGCCTGCACCGCACCGCCTGCCGACATGCCGCCAGGATTCTTCACAGGCTCTTTCGTCATGGCGCCGTTCGTCAGCCGTACGGCCTATGGGCGATTCGAGTTCGAGGGCGCGGAATGGGTCATCCCACCGCGCGTCGGCCCGCATGCCATGCACGGTCTGGTCTTCGATCGCGCATGGACGGTCGACGGAGATGCCCTCTTCGTTGATTTCGACGAGCGCTGGCCATTCGGCGGGCGGGTCACCCAAACGTTCGAACTCGGCAACGACCACCTGACCGTCACCGTCCGAGTGAGCAACGACGAGCGGTCCATGCCGGCCATCGCGGGCTTCCATCCCTGGTTCCGGAACGCGCTCGACAGCGGCGAAGACGCCGAGTACGAGTTCGAGCCGGGTACCCGCTACCTGCTCGACGACGAGGGCATCCCGACGGGCACCATCCCCGGTGGTGGCGAACGCCCGTGGGATGACGCGTTCACGGATGTAGCGACGCCTCCGCGAATCACGTGGGGCGATCGTGTCGCGGTCGAGATCAGTTCGGTGGGGTCGCACTGGATCGTCTGCGAGACCATGCCGGGTGCCTTCTGCATCGAACCGCTTTCCGGTCCCATCAACGGGCTGGCAACCGGCGACTACACGACGGTCACGCCCGGTTCGCCGCTCGTCCATGACCTCACTCTTCGCTGGTAGCTCCGGCGAAAACGCATTTCCACACCCGAAAGGAACCCTATGAACGCAATGCAGAAATTCTCACTCGAGGGCAAAGTCGCCCTGGTTACCGGCGGCAGCCGGGGTCTCGGTCGCGCGATGGCCGAGGCGCTTGGTGACGCGGGTGCTTCCGTCGCTGTCACCGCGCGGACGCTCGCATCTGCCGAAGCCGCCGCGAAAGAACTGGCCGACCTCGGCATCCGTTCGTACGGAGTCCAGCTCGAGGTCTCCGACGTCGATGACGTCGAGCGCGCGGTCGAGCAGGTGAGCACCGAATTCGGCGAGATCGACGTGCTTCTCAACAACGCAGGCATCGGCGTTGCCGGCCGCGCGTTCGAGACCCCGGACAGCGCATGGCACGACGTCTTCGCCACGAACGTCGATGGCGTCTGGTACTGCAGCCGTGCTGTGGGACGCCGCATGGCGGAGCGCGGCGGCGGAACGATCGTCAACGTCGGCTCCATGTCGGCCGAGATCGTCAACCAGCCGCGCTGGCAGGCTTCGTACCTTTCGTCGAAGGCCGCCGTCCACCAGCTCACGAAGGCGCTCGCCGCCGAGTGGGCACCGCACAACATCCGGGTCAATGCGATGGCGCCCGGCTACTTCCTGACCGAGATGTCGCCCGTCGACCAGCCCGAGTTCAAGGAATGGTGCGTCGACCCGGCCGCCATGAAGCGCTACGGCCTCCCGCCCGAGCTCGGTCCGGTCGCGATCTTCCTCGCGAGCGAGGCATCCAGCTTCATGACCGGCTCGATTGTCAAGGTCGACGGCGGTTTCACCCTCTTCTAACCGTTCGGTCGACGTCGACCGGGCGAGTCCATCAACATCACCTGTGTGAGGAGTTTGTCATGGTAACCATTGGTATTGTCGGCGCCGGATTGCGCGGAAGGCTCTTTGCCGAGGCGCTCGAATCGCAGCCGGATGTCACGGTCGTCGGGTTCGCGGAGCCGTCGACCAGGGTCGCGGAAGATGCGAAGAGCGCGACCGGCCTGCCTGTTGCTGGGTCGCACACCGAGCTGTTGGAAGAATTCAACCCGGATGCTGTCATCGTCGCGACGCCCGACTTCGCCCACCGACAGGTCGCTGTCGACGTTGCGGAGGCGGGCAAGCACCTCCTCATCGAGAAGCCCCTTGCGACCACCCTGGACGATGCGTACGCGATCGCCGTGGCCGTGCACAAGGGTGGCGGCCGGTGCCTGGTCGGCTTCGAGAACCGCTGGAACCCGCACGCACTGCAGGCCAAGTCGGCCATCGCATCCGGCAGCCTCGGCGAGCCGATCACGGCGTCGGCGACGCTGAGTAATTCGTACTGGGTGCCGACCACGATGCTGTCCTGGGCGGCGAAGTCGTCGCCGGCCTGGTTCCTCATGCCGCACACGCTCGACCTTGTCCTCTGGCTCAATGGCAGGACTCCTGTCTCGGTCAGTGCCGTGGGTTCGCGCGGTGTCCTGGCCAAGCGCGGGATTGACACGTGGGACGTGGTTCACGCCCTGGTCACCTTCGATGACGGGTCGACCGCGACGTTTTCCTCCGCGTGGACGCTTCCGGATGCGGGCGACGGCATCGTCGACTTCCGGTTCCAGGTGATCGGGACCGAGGGGTCGGTGACGGCGGACCTGTCGCACCAGGGGCTCACCATCGTGAGCGACAAAACCCGTTCGCCGTGGCCGCTTTCCGGGAAGGTCGGCCGCGCACTGGTCGGGGCCCCGGTGTGGATGGTCCAGGACTTCGCCGCCGGCCTCGTCGACGGCAGTGATCTCGGACCCGGTGTCGACCATGGCGTGCTGATCACGGAGGTCATCTGCGCGATCGAGGAATCGATCGCGACCGGACAGACCGTGGACCTGGCCACGTTCCGCCAGGCCGCCGGTGCCTGAGCACCCTTTCCTGAGTCTGCTCCAACCGGAGGGGGTACCGCACCCTTCGTGGAGCATCGCCGCGGGCACGCTGACCATGGATGCTCCCCCGCGCTCGGATCTCTTCGTCAACCCGAGCGCTAACGACGGCGACCTGCCCGCGCTCGGGCGGCTCGTTGCGACCGTCGAGGGCGACTTCATGTTCTCCGCGCGCGTTGAGGCCGACATCCGTGAGTTTGGCGACGCGGGCGTGCTGTACGTGGAGTACGACGAGCAGCTGTGGTTCAAGTTCTGCCTCGAGTGCACGCCGAAGGGCGAACCGAGCGTGGTCTCCGTGGTCACGAGGGGCACATCCGATGACGCGAACTCGTGGATCCTGGATCACCCTCGCAGCTATTTTCGGGTGTCCCGTCGCGGCGCCGGCTTCGCGCTGCACGCGTCAACGGATGGCGCCTATTGGGTGCTGGTGCGCCATTTCAGCCTCGGAATCCCTCCCACCGTGCCGGTGAAGGTCGGCTTTCTCGCGCAGTCGCCGGTGGGTGAGGGCGCTCGCGCGACCTTCTCGGAGGTCTCGCTGGTGCACGCGACGCTCGCCGACCTCAGGGATGGCAGCTAGCGCTCAGTTTGCACAAGATCCGCTGAGGTACGTTCGATAATGACGCGAACTCGCGAACGTGCCTCATCGCGCGGACTATCAATGCACTGCGAATAGCTCGATCAGAACGGAACCACCATGAACATCGCATTCCTCGGACTCGGCAGGATGGGTCGCGAACTCGTCGTGCACCTGCTCAACGACGGCCACACCGTGACCGTGTGGAACCGCACCGCCGCAGCTGCGGCCGGCCTCGCCGAGCGCGGCGCAACCGTCGCAGAGAACCCTGCGGCAGCGGTTTCGGGCGCAGAGGTCGTCATCACGGCACTCTTCGGTCCGGATGCCGTGCGCGAGGTGATTCTCGAGGGAGGCCTGCCGTTCACCGCGAACGTGGTGTGGATCGATGTGACGACGATCTCGCCGGCGGACGCGTCAGCTTTCGCCGAGTGGGCGGCTGCGAACGGGATCGCCTACGTGCACTCCCCCGTCGTCGGTTCCATCGGCCCTGCTCGTGCCGGAGCGCTCGGCGTGCTGCTCGGTGGCGACGCCGACGCCGTGGCGGTCGCCAAGCCGCTCGTCTCCCTGTGGGCGGACCCGGAGCGGTTGCACGTCTATGACGCACCGGGCAAGGCTGCGACAGGCAAGCTTGTCGCGAACCTGGCGCTCGCCGTCAGCATGCAGGGACTCGTCGAGGCTCTGCGCCTCGGCCACTCCGGCGGGATGACGACCGATGAGGTACTCACGACGCTGCTCGACAAGACGACGCTCGCGACGATCGCCACCTTCAAGGGCGAGGTGATCCGCTCCGGCAGCTTCGACGAGACGCAGTTCTCGGCGAACCTGCTCAACAAGGATGCCCGCCTGATGATCCACACGAGCACCGACCCACTCCCCGCGCTCACGGCCGCGTTCAACTCCCTCGAGAGCGCGCGCCGTTCCGGCCACGGCGAGCATGACTTCTCGGTCATCGCCGCCGCGGATCGCGAGTAGATTTTCAGCGCGGCTCCAGGCGCAACTCCAACTCGTTCATCACCAGGGCGGCGAGATCGTTGAGCGTCGCGATCTCCTCGTCGGTGACGGTGTGGGGCTCGAAGTCCAGCACCGACAGGGTTCCCAGGTGGTAGCCCTCACGAGTGAGGAGCGGAACCCCAACGTAGAACTGAATTCCGAGTTCCCCGAAGCGAGGGTTCGTCAAAGCGAGCGGGTCGACCTGGATCGCGTGCCCAAGCCAGGGTGGGTCTTCGTGCAGGGTCGCTGACGCTCGAAGCGCGAAATCCCGGTCGACCTGCTCGATTTCGAGCCCGTGATGGGACTTGAACCACACCCGGTCCTTGTCCACGACGCTGATGATCGCGATCGGCGCCGAGAAAGCACGCGCCGCCAGGGCCGTGATCCGATCGAAGGCTCCATCCGGCGGGGTATCCAGGATCTCGAAGTTCCGGACAGCGGTGAGCCGCCCTTCCTCATCCGTCGGAAGGGTCGAGGGATCGGCCGCGTGCCTGCCTGTCTCGGTAATCACCGCCTGGCGCAGCGCAAGCACCAGATCGCGTGAGACCGGTCTCTTCTCAGGATCCCGCGCGGTCATCGCGGCCAGCAGCTCCCGCCACTCCGGGGCGAGGTCATCCGGCATCTCTGGATCCTTGAGCAATCGCGCGAGAGCCGACTGCACTGGCTGGCCGGGAAATGCCATCTCCCCGGTGAAGCACTCGAGAAGGACGAGCCCGAGCGAGTACACGTCGCTCGCGGGGCCGACCAGGTCCGCTTTCGCCTGCTCGGGGCTGAGGTATGCGGCCGTGCCCGTCGTCGTGCCGTCCGTGGTCAACCGCTCACCGGATTCGAGTAGCGCGATCCCGAAGTCCGTGAGCTTCGCCCGCGCCCTCGAGTCGTTGCTGTATTCGGCCAACAGAATGTTCGCCGGCTTGATGTCCCTGTGCACGACTCCGTGGTCGTGGATGTACTCGAGCCCCTCGGCGAGGTCGTACCCGATCTGCGCAATGTGGCGGGAGGAGAGGGGCCCCAGCGCCAGGGCGTCACGCAGGTTGGCGCCATCCACGAGTTCCATCACGAGGTAGACCCGCGGTTCGTCGGAATTCGTTTCGTCGAGACCGGCGTCGTGCAGCGTGATGAGGCTGTGGTGGTTGAGGCTGGCCAAGACCTTCACTTCGGATTCCTGGCGGCGGATGTCTCCCAGCGTCGACTCTGTCGTCTCGAAGATCTTGACCGCAACGTCACGCTCGAGGTGTTCGTCATACGCCCGGTAGACCGAGGCAACCCCTCCGCGCGCGATGAGCTGGCCCAGCCGGTATCGGCCCCGCAGAAGAGTTCCCGATGCGTCGGGCGCCGGACTTCCCATAATCCCTACTTTAGGAGAGAAAATCTCGACAAAAAGGCCTTGACTCGGTCGGGATTTAGCGCTGCCCCGCCCGCACCCCTCGCTCGACTCTCTCGCCGACGCCGGCGTCGATGTTGCGCCAGTATTCGAAGGCACGCACCAGGACGGGTTCGCTGACCCGGTTGAGCAGGTGGCCGACGACGTTGCTCACGAGACGATCCCGGGCCGCGTCATTCATGACCTCGCGCACCAGGGTGCCCGCCTGTCCCCAGTCGTCGTCCTCTGCATGCAGGGTTGCGGCCGCGTGAACCATGTCGCCGTCGGCATGCCAGCCGGCCGGCTCGCCGAAGCGGTCCGTGTCTGCACGCGGACCCCCGTATGAGTTGGGCGCATAGACCGGGTCACCCGGGTTGTGATGCCTCATGTTGCCGTCCTTGGAATAGGACCGGAGCTCGGCATGGTGCGGAGCGTTGACGGGGAGCTCGTTGTAGTTGGCGCCGATGCGATACCGGTGCGCATCCGGATAGGAGAACAGCCGCCCGAGCAACATCTTGTCCGGGCTCGGACCGATCCCCGGCACGAGGTTGCTCGGTTCGAACGCAGCCTGTTCGATCTCCGTGTGGTAGTCGCTCGGGTTTCGGTCGAGCGTCATGCGCCCGACCTCGATGAGTGGGTAGTCCTTCTGGGAGATGACCTTGGTCAGGTCGAATGGATTGAAGCGATAGCCCGTGGCGTCCTCATACGGCATGATCTGCATCTTGAGGGTCCAACTCGGGTATTCGCCTCGCTCGACCGCCTCGTGCAGGTCACGCGTGTGGAAGTCCGCATCCTTGCCGACCATTTCGTCGGCTTCGGCCTGGGTGAAGAATTCGATGCCCTGGTCTGTCTTGAAGTGGTAGCGCACCCAGAACTTCTCGCCGCCGGCATTGACCCACAGGTACGTGTGGCTCGAGTAGCCGTTCATGTTCCGCCAGGTGCGCGGGATGCCGCGGTCGCCCATCAGGATGGTGACCTGGTGCGCGGACTCGGGCGAAAGTGTCCAGAAGTCCCACTGCATGTTGTTGTCGCGCAGGTTGGTGTCTGCGCGTCGCTTCTGCGAGCGGATGAAGTCCTGGAATTTCATCGGATCGCGTACGAAGAAGACGGGAGTGTTGTTGCCGACCATGTCGTAGTTGCCCAGATCGGTATAGAACTTGATGGCGAACCCACGCGGATCGCGCCACGTGTCGGGGCTCCCCCGCTCCCCGGCCACCGAGGAGAATCTGATCAGCAGGTCCGTCGTGCGTCCGGGCTGGAAGAGGTCGGCCTTGGTGTAGGCGCTGACGTCGTTCGTCACTTCGAACCGGCCGAATGCGCCGCCGCCCTTCGCGTGCGGCTGTCTCTCCGGGACGCGTTCGCGGTTGAACTGCGCCATCTTCTCGATCAGGTAATGGTCCTGAAGTAGGATCGGCCCATCGGGGCCGACCGTGAGGGAGTGCTCATCACTCTCCACCGGTATTCCGGCGTTATTCGTCGTGAAGTTATCGGACATGGTGTCCCGCCTGTTTGTCGAAGTGTGGATGACTCCGCACCGCCATACCACTCCCTTTCTCGGGCGCCGTCAAGAGCAGGCGACCGCCATGGGCGGCTAGTGTCGGAAGCATCGGTTTCACGAAGGGAAAGACGTTTCATGGTGAATGGCGCGATCGGTTCAGAGTCCACCAGGTTCACCGAACCGAGTCCGTTCACCACCCGCCCGACTCTGCGGGGCACGTTCGGCATGTCCGCGTCGACGCATTGGTTAGCGACGGCCACCGCGCAGTCCGTACTGGAACGCGGTGGGAACGCCTTCGATGCCGCGGTCGCCGGAGCTTTCGTGCTTCACGTCGTCGAGCCACATCTCAACGGGCCAGGCGGCGACATGACCGGCGTCTTTGCGACGGCGGATAACCCGGGCGTGCCCGTCGTGCTGATGGGCCAGGGGCCGGCCCCTGAGGCCGCAACCGTCGAGCACTATCGCGCAGAGGGACTCGACCTCGTACCGGGGGCCGGCGCGCTCGCGGCGGCCGTCCCCGGCGCCGTGGATGCCTGGCTCCTGCTGCTTCGCGACTACGGCACCTGGGAGCTTGACGACGTTCTGGCCTTCGCCATCGGGTACGCCAGGGACGGGCATCCGCGGCTCGCGAACGTGAACAGGACGATCGCAACCGTGGCGGAGCTGTTCACCACCCATTGGCCGACATCCGCAGAGCTGTGGATGCCCGACGGCCGCATCCCCGCCGAGAACGAGATCGTGACGAACCCCGCGCACGCGCGCACGCTTGAGCGGCTCGTCGTCGCCGCGAATTCGGATGCGGGCGCGGAGACGCGCGAATCCAGGATCGACGCAGCGCGCACGCAGTGGCGGGAAGGCTTCGTCGCCACGGCGATCGTCGACTTCATGCGGATGCCGCACCGCCACTCTTCTGGCACGGACCATGCCGGGGTCATCAGCGCGGCGGACCTGGCCGGCTTCGAGGCCGGTTACGAGCCGGCCGCGACAGTGACGTTCCGCGGTCACACGATTGCCAAGACCGGGCCGTGGGGACAGGGACCAGCGCTGCTCCAGACGCTGGCCATCCTCGACGGCTTCGATGACGAGTACCTCGACCCCTCGACGGCACTCGGTGCCCACACGATCCTCGAGGCGCAGAAGCTCGCGCTCGCCGACCGTGAGGCGTACTACGGCGACACCGACGTGCCGCTCGATTACCTGTTGTCCGAGGACTACGCGCGCGAGCGCCGGGCCCTCATCGGCGATACCGCGTCGCACGAGATCAGGCCGGGCACCGTGCCGGGTTACGAGCCGTTCCTCCCGCCGCTGCGAACGGATGTGACCGTGTCGGCGGCAGCGGGCGTCGGCGAACCGACGGTGTCGACCAGCGGAGAGACCCGCGGGGACACGTGCCACATCGACGTCGTCGACCGGTGGGGCAATATCGTCTCTGCGACGCCGTCCGGTGGGTGGCTGCAGTCGTCGCCCACGATCCCCGAGCTCGGATTCTGTCTTGGTTCGCGGCTGCAGATGACGTGGCTGGAACACGGATCGCCCTCGACGCTCATGCCGGGCAAGCGTCCGCGGACGACCCTCACGCCGACCCTCGTGTTGAAGGATGGCCGAGCGGTCGCCGCGGTCGGCTCGCCGGGCGGCGACCAGCAGGACCAGTGGCAGCTGTTGTACCTGCTGCGCACGATCGTCGGCGGATACTCGCCGCAGCAGGCCATCGACGCCCCGGCCTTCCATTCGACGTCATTTCCTGGCTCATTCTGGCCGCGCACGTGGACGCCGGGTGAGGCGGTCGTCGAAGCTCGCCTCGGCGACGAGGTCATCGACGAGCTCGAACGGCGGGGCCACCTCGTCACCCGCGTCGACGACTGGTCGCTTGGCCGGATCTCCTCGGTCGGGATCGACCCGGAGACCGGGCTTCTTTCCGCCGCGGCCAATCCGCGTGGAGCGCAGGGCTACGCCGCCGGCCGCTGAGTCACCCAGGTCAGCGCGATGCGGCTCAGCGCGAACTGACCTTCTTGAACTTCCTGATCGACAGCGGCACGAACACGATCAGCAGCGCGGCGATGCCGATGAGCACGGTGAGTTCCGGATTCTGCATGCTCCAGACATCCGACACCGGTGTATTCGGCGGCACGTTTCCGAAGAGGCGCCGCGCCGCCTGCACCAGCGCCGAGACGGGGTTGTATTCCGCGAAGATGCGTAACGGTGTCGGCAGGGTGTCGCTCGGGACGAAGGCGTTCGAGATGAAGGTGAGCGGGAACAGTACGAGGAACGACACGTTGTTGATGACTTCCGGGCTCCGCACGCTCATGCCGAGGAAGGCCATCACCCAGGAGAAGGCATATGCGAAGAGCAGGAGAAGTGCGATGGCCGCGACCGCTTCAAGAAAACTGGAGCGGATGCGCCAGCCGACGATAAGGCCCGTTCCCATCATCACGGCCATCGAAATCGTGTTGATCATGAGGTCGCCGTTGGTGCGCCCGATCAGGACCGCCGACGGACTCATCGGCAGCGTGCGGAACCGATCGATGATGCCGTCCTTGAGGTCCTGCGCCATGGCGGAGCCCGAGTATGTCGATCCGAAGACCACGGTTTGCGCGAAGATGCCGGCCATGATGAATTCGGTGTAGCTGCTTCCCGGAATGTTGATCACGCCGGCGTAAACGTAGGTGAACAGCAGCACGAACATGATCGGTTGCAGGGTCGTGAAGACCACGATGTCCGGCACCCGCTTGATCTTGATCAGGTTGCGCCTCGTCGTGATCCAGCCGTCGGAGAACCAATTGACAATCGGCGAATGCGCAACGGGCGCGGGCGCCGGTGCGGTAGCGACTGCGACCGCTGGGTGGGTTGTTGTCGTGCTCATGCCTTCGTGCCGTCCTTCCTGGCCGCCCGCTTGGATTTCTTTGCTGTGCTGGATTTGTTTGAGCCGCCGTTCTCGGCACCCTCCTCTGAGGCCATGTGGCCGGTCAGCCGCAGGAACACATCGTCGAGGGTGGGTCGACGCATGCCGGCGTCATAAAGCCGGATGCCGCGCGAACTGAATTCGGCAAGTGCGGCCTGGAGTGCAACCGGCGCGTCTTCCGCCTTCACCGTGAGCTGGCGGCCGTCGGCGGAGACGGTTGGGTCAGAGTGTCCGAAACGCCGGAGGATCGCGATCGCGATCTCACTATCGCCCGAATCCACGAGGTTGATCTCCAGTCGCTGGCCGCCGATGGATGCCTTGAGCTCATCCGAGGTGCCCTTGGCGATGACCTTCCCGTCGTCGATGACCGAGATGCTGTCTGCCAGCTGGTCGGCCTCTTCGAGGTACTGCGTCGTGAGGAGCACGGTCGTGCCCTCCCCTGCGAGGGTCGTGATGATGTCCCACATGCCAAGCCGGCCGCGTGGGTCGAGCCCGGTTGTCGGCTCGTCGAGGAAAAGGACCTTCGGGCGCGTCACGAGCGCACCGGCGAGGTCGATGCGCCTGCGCATCCCGCCGGAGAACCCCTTCACCGGACGGTTTTGCGCCTCGCGCAAATCGAAGAGGTCGATGAGCTCTTTGGCGCGGGCGCGCGACCGCTTTGCGCCCAGATGGTAGAGCCGACCGACCATGTCGAGGTTCTCGAAGCCCGTGAGGTTCTCGTCCACCGCAGCGTATTGCCCGGAGACGCCGATGATCGGGCGGATGCGATCCGGATGCTTCAGCACATCGATATCGTCGATGACCGCCACTCCGTCATCGGGTTCGATGAGTGTCGTGAGCACCTTGACGGTCGTGGTCTTGCCCGCACCGTTCGGGCCGAGCAGCGCTGTGACCGTGCCCTTCGGCACATCGAGGTCGAGCCCGTCGAGCGCGTGCACGGGCCCCGCACCTCGTGGCGTGTACGTCTTTGTCAGGCCTCGCGCTTCGATGAAGCTCATGCGGCGACCGTAATCGCCACCGGCGACATTGGCAAGGGGAACGGGCAGTTCGCGTGCCTGGTTACTCGCCGTCGGCTGCCGCAGTGAGGGCCGCGATGTCGAGCTTGCTCATCCCGAGCATGGCCTGCATGGCCCGACCCGATCGTGCGGGATCGGGATCACTGAGCAGTTCGCCGAGGACGGGAGGAACAATCTGCCACGACAGCCCGAACTTGTCTTTGAGCCAGCCGCACTGTCCTGGTTCGCCACCGCCGCTCGTGAGCTTCTCCCAGAGGTCGTCGATCTCCTCCTGTGTCTCCGCATTGACGAAGAACGAGATCGCCTCGGTGAACGTGAACATCGGCCCGGCGTTCAGGGCCTGGAATTCAAGCCCGTCGAGTTCGAACGTCACCGACATCGCGGTGCCCGCGGGGGCTGGGGCGCCTTCGCCGTAGCGGGAGACAGAGACTATCCTGGAATTCTTGAAGATTGAGACGTAGTGCTCGGCGGCTTCCTCTGCCTGATTGTCGAACCAGAGGAACGGACTGATCTTTTGCATCGCGTACTCCTTCGTACGAACCGATCGACCCGACGGGTCGCGACCCATCGTAGCCAGCCTCTTCCCTGGCGTCACTACTGCTGGGCGCGGTATCGCTACGACTGCGCGCTGACCCTCGTCCGAAGCTCGATCCGTCTTCCGCTTGCGAGCGATTCCCGCGTGGCCAGCGAGACTTCGAGGGCGGCAATCGCCGCGTCGGTGGGCGAGAGGATCGGCTCGCTCTTCGACGCGATGCACGACAGGAAGTACTCGACCTGACGGGTGTACGGCTGGTTGTCGGTCACGACCGTGGCGATCGATCCGTCGGCGTTGGCCAGGCGGTACGTGTTGACGTCGGATGGCGCGACATCCGTCCCCTGCGCGCCGGTGACGCCGGCTTCGGTGACGCTGGCCTCGGTGGCGGAGACTGCTGACAAGCGATAGCTGGCCACACCTCTCGTTCCGATGAGTTCGAGCGCACTCGTGAACGGGACGCCGATGGGCGCCGATGTGTACGTGAGCACCTGGCCGATTCCGCCGTCGCGGTATTCGATTGTGGTCTCGATCGGCCCTGCGGGGTCGAGGCGGGTCGCCGTGACAGCGACCGGAGTGCCGAGAAAGAGGTTGACCTGGTCGAAGTCGTGGATGGCCACGTCCACCGGCGCTCCCCCGGACTGGGATTCGTCGAGCAGCCACGCCGTCTCGGTCGGTACGGCAAGCATCCGGATGGCGCGTGCCGAGAGCACGCGCCCCACCTCGCCGCTCTCCCATGCCTGGCGAAGCAGCTCGTACCCGGCAAAGAAGCGAACGACGTGCGCCACCATGAGCACGCGACCGCTCTGCCGTGCCGCCTCCCGGATCGCGATGGCGTCATCGATAGTCAGTGCGATCGGCTTTTCGAGCAGCACATGCTTGCCCGCGCGGAGGGCCCTGATCGCGTAGTCGGCGTGAGTCGGTGTGGGCGTGCAGATGGAAACGACATCCACCTCCCGGTCGAGGAGGACGTCCTCGAAGTCGGTGACGAACCTGGCCGAGGGCGCATGCTCGAATGGTGCGCGCAGGCTCCGTCCCACGACATACCTGATCCCGTCGGCATATCCGAGGTTCGACCAGGCTTCCGCGTGGGTGCGTCCCATGTAACCCGGGCCCACGATGGCGATCGTCACCACGCGCTGTCCTCCGGGCTGTGGCGCGTGGGTCGAGGCACCGGCTCGTCCGAGAACCGGGTGGCACGAGCATCCCGCTCCTGTCCGGTCCGTTCGACAAGGATGCCGTACAGCTCCGGCCGCCGGCCCTGGTTCCACCGCCTGCCGGTGCTGAGCGGGAGGAGGTCGAGATCCAGGTCGGCGACCACCATGTCGTCGGCGGCCGCGGTGCTCTCTGCGATGATCCGGCCATACGGATCCAGGATCATGGCGTTGCCGGTGCGGATCTCGTCATCGTCGCGTCCGACCCCGTTGCTGAAGATGAGGAAGAGCCCGTTGTCGTGGGCGCGGGAGGGCAGCCATCGCATCAGCCAGCCGCGGCCGCTCGGACCCTGGAATGCATCCAGGATCGCCTGGGGATCCTCGTGCCGGTTCTCCCACAGTTCGACCGGAACGGGCTTCATGCCGTGTGGGCTCCTGGAGTTCGTGCCGCCCGTCTGGTGGGGCGCTATGAGCACCTCTGCGCCATCGAGCGCGACGGCACGAACGTTCTCCACGAGGTTGTTGTCCCAGCAGATCAGGACCGCGGCCCGCACTCCCCACGGAGTGTCGAAAACCGTGAACGCATCGCCGCTTTCGATCTCGATGTGCTCGAACGCGTGCAGCTTCCGGTGGCAGTGCACTGTGCCGTCCGGCAGGCACACCGCGTAGCTGTTGAAGAGCCGGCCGTCGTCGCCGGTCTCGAGGAACCCGACGCCGATGCCGAGCCCCGCACTCATGGCGAGGTCGCGGACAGCGGTCACTGTCGGGCCGTGCAGTGGCTCCGCGACCGCGCGGAGCTGTTCCAGAGAGTAGTTGCGCAGGTGCCAGTATCCGATCGAGCACATCTCGGGGAACACGACGAGCTGCACGTCGTCACGGGACGCGGTGTCGACGAATTCGCGCATCCTGCCCAGGTTGAACGCCTTGTCGTCGGGCCGCGGTTCGAATTGCACGCTTGCAGTCCGAAGAATACGCCCGGCGGGGGAAAGGTCGGTGTTCATGGTCTCCTCTGACACACCAACGGTATCCGGCGTGGAGCCGACGGCAAAGTTCGATCGATAGCATTTTGTCGGTAACCGATCTGCGGAGGAACACGAATGAAGTACGTCAAGCTTGGCCACACCGGTACGGATGTCTCGGCCATCGCCCTGGGCTGCATGAGCTACGGCGAGCCGGGGCGCGGATCGCACCCGTGGTCGCTCACGGAGGAGGAGTCACGGCCATTCTTCCGCCGGGCAATCGAGCTGGGTATCAACTTCTTCGACACCGCCAACATCTACTCCGCCGGCTCCAGCGAGGAGTTCCTCGGTCGTGCACTGGCCGACCTTGGCGCCCGGCGCGAAGAGGTCGTTGTCGCGACGAAGGTGCACGGTGAAATGGCTGAGGGCCCCAACGGCCGTGGCCTCTCGCGCAAGCACATCCTGTGGCAGGTGGACGAAAGCCTTCGCCGCCTAGGAACCGAATACATCGACCTGTACCAGATCCACCGCTGGGACCCGAATACGCCGATGGAGGAAACCCTCGAGGCGCTTGACGCGGTCGTGCGGGCCGGCAAGGTGCGCTACCTCGGAGCATCCTCGATGTATGCGTGGCAGTTCTCGAAGGCGCTGCACGCCCAAAAGGCACACGGCTGGGCCCGGTTCATCACCATGCAGGACCACTACAACCTCATCAACCGCGAGGAAGAGCGCGAAATGTACCCGCTCTGTGCCGACGAGAAGATCGGCGTGCTGCCGTGGAGCCCGCTCGCGCGTGGACGCCTCACCCGGGACTGGGACGAGACCACCACCCGCCAGGATACGGACACCTACGGCGGCACCCTCTACAAGCAGGCAGAGGAGTCGGATCGGAAGGTCGCCGAGGCGGTCGCGGCCATCGCTGCCGAGCGCGGTGTTCCCCGAGCCCAGATCGCCCTGGCGTGGGTGTCCGCGAACCCCGTCGTGACGGCACCGATCGTCGGCGCGACCAAGCTCAACCACCTCGAGGATGCCGTCGCGTCGCTTGACATCGTTCTCAGCGACGACGAGAAGGCGCGGCTCGAAGCCGCCTACGTCCCGCACGCGGTGATCGGCTTCTAGTCAGCCCCCGGACCGCCAAAGCATGAGCGTATATTGAACGCAAAAGCATTACGTAAGTCGCGAACGTTCCGATAGTCGCGGCTGATGCACCCGCAGTCACGGTCGACACCAGTCGCGCACGTCGAACCCAACTGAGGGAGAAATCGTGAAAGCGCTTGTGTATGGCGGTCCGGGGAAGAAGTCCTGGGTCGATGTCCCCGAACCGAAAATCGTTCATGCCACCGATGTGATCGTGCGGGTGGAGACGACGACCATCTGCGGAACCGACCTGCACATCCTCAAGGGTGATGTGCCAGCGGTGGAAGAAGGCCGAATCCTCGGCCATGAAGGTGTCGGCACGATCACCGAGGTGGGTTCGTCCGTCGACAGCCTCGCTGTCGGCGATCGGGTCATCATCTCCTGCATCAAGTCCTGCGGGCATTGCGTCAACTGCACGGCAGGGCTCTATTCGCACTGCCTGGGCGACGAAGGAGTGTCAGGGATCGGCTGGATCTTCGGCCACCTGATCGATGGGACGCAGGCCGAGTACGTCCGAGTGCCATATGCGGAGAATTCGCTATACAAGCTGCCAGCGGGCGTCAGTGACGACGAGGCGGTCATGCTTTCCGACATCCTGCCGACGGGTTTCGAGATCGGAGTCCAGTACGGCAAGGTCGCGCCGGGCGACGTGGTTGCGGTGATCGGGGCTGGCCCAGTCGGCCTGGCCGCCATTACCACGGCGGGGCTTTACGGCGCCGCGACGATTGTCGCCATCGACCTGGACAAGAACCGGCTGGAGAAGGCCAGGGAGTTCGGCGCGACGGACGTGGTCGACTCCAGTGCGTCCGACTGGAAGGACCAGGTGTTCGCCCTGACCGATGGAGCGGGCGTGGATGTCGCCATCGAGGCCGTCGGAATTCCGCCGACGTTCGGCATGGCGACGGAGCTTGTGCGTCCCGGTGGTCACGTGGCGAATGTCGGGGTCCACGGGAAGCCCGTCGAGTTGCACCTGGAGAACCTGTGGATCCAGAACATCAACATCAGCATGGGGTTGGTCAACACCAACACCACGCCCATGTTGCTCAAACTCGTGGCCTCGAAGAAGATCGCTGCTGAGAAGTTCGGGACGCACCACTTCACCTTCGACCAGATCATCGACGCATACGACACATTCTCTCGAGCAGCCGAGACGAACGCGCTGAAGGTGATCATCACGCGTTAGGTGTAATGCCCACGGATGTTGATGGAGTGGATGTGACGACTCGCGGTAGTCGGTGAACGTGCGTGAGGTCTTCCGGGGCAGTGGTTCGGTAGGGCAGCGGTTCGGTAGGGCAGAGAGGCTAGTCGTGTTGCCCAGGCGCGAGGTAGTGCCCGTTCCGGCGGGTAGTGCCCGTTGCGCCGGGCACAACCCGCCGGAACGGGCACTTTAGCGGCGAATGAGCATGCGCAGCCCGCGCGGGTCTTCGGCGGTAGTCGATGAATTTACCGGCCCGGGAGTAGTCGAGGAAATGTCAGTGGTTGCCGGTTGACTTGGGTCATGGAAGCAATGATCGACCTGCTGGATCGGTCGCCTGCTGCGCCACCGACCGCGCCTCCCACCCCTCCAACGCTCGCGGCCGTCGTGGCAGACTCCGTGTCGGAGATGATCGACGTGTTTGTCGAACTCGACCGGATGGCTTCGGGTATCCGGGGATTGCAGGTCCAGTTGCTCGACCAGACTGTCCGGGTAAGCGGCCTGCGGTCGAGCTCGAGCAGCGCGCGCTCCAGGGTCGACAGTCAGAGTATGGAATGGCGGGCGCTGTGCGCCGAGTTGGCAACGGCGCTGAAGATCCCGGAGCGCACCGCGGAGAACCTGCTGGCGGTAAGCGGGTCGCTGGTCCAGAATCTGCCGGACACGCTCGCTGCGCTGACCGCTGGGGAAATCAGTTATCGGCATGCGCAGATCATGGTCGATCACACGGGCGGTCTCGACGACCCGACTCGGACGGCCCTGGAGGCGGCGGCCCTGCCGTATGCGCGGACGCTCACGGCGGCGAAGTTCGAGCGGAAGATCTGCACCCTGCGGGAACGCGCGAATCCGGAGACGATCCGGGAGAGGCATGTGCGGGCGGCCGGCGATCGGGAGGTCGTGTTCGACCCGGGCCGGGATGGCATGGCGTGGCTGAGCGCGTACCTGCCGGCAGTAGACGCGTTGGGGGCGTTCAACCGGATCAGTGAACTGGCGGCGAGCCTGCAGGGTCCGGACGAGGAACGTACGCTCACCCAGATGCGCGCGGATGTGTTTCGTGACCTGCTTATCGATGGGCAGCCCGGCGACGGTCGGTGCGGCGAGGGTCTGCACGGCGACGACGGTCGGTACGGCGGCACCGCGCGCGGGGTCACCGCGAAAGTGTTCGTGACCGTCCCGGTCCTGACCCTCCTCGACCGGGACGATCTTCTTGGCCGGGATAAGCCCCCGGCGACCCTTGACGGGTACGGGCCGATCGACCCAGACACCGCCCGCACCCTCGCGGCACACGCCCCCAGCTTCATCCGGCTGCTCACCCACCCGGAAACGGGGGCGGTGCTCTCCGTGGGTCGGGACAGCTACCGGGTGCCGCAGGATTTGAAGAACTGGTTACAAGTGCGGGATGTCACCTGCCGGTTCCCCGGCTGCTCCCGGCACGCCGCTCGGTGCGAGATCGACTACACCCGCGACTGGGCGAATAACGGCCAAACCCGCCACGACAACCTCGCCCACCTGTGCAAAAGTCACCACATCCTCAAGCACAAGTCCGACTGGCAGGTCGCGCAGGCCAGGGACGGCACCGGGAACCTGACCTGGACCTCACCC
>JAUZGC010000233.1 GCA_030840105.1 Microbacteriaceae bacterium | reverse complement strand
AGGTCAAGACCGAGCGAGATCGGGTACGGATCGCCGTCGCGGCATTCCCGAACGGCCACCCCAGGTCGCGTTCGGCCAGCCAGGACATCGACACCCTCCTCGCCAAGCAGGCGGCGGGCGCGAACCTTGCGATCACCCAGCTCTTCTTCCACCCGGAGGACTACCTCGGCTTCGTGCAGCGTGCGAGTGCCGCCGGCGTCGAGTTCCCGATCCTGCCAGGGATCATGCCGGTCACGAGCCCTGCGCGCCTGAAGCGCATGCTCGAACTCAGCGGCGAGGACCTGCCATCCGACCTCGCGATCCGGCTCGAGATCGAGCCGACCGAGCGTGGACAGCGTGAGATCGGCATCTCCTGGGCCATCGACGTCGCCAACGAGCTGATCGCCGGCGGCGCCCCCGGCCTTCACCTTTACACGTTCAACCAGCACGAGGCTGTGCTCTCCGTTCTCGACGGATGCGGCCTCCTCCCCGCTCACGACATCATCACGGAAAAGGAACCAGCATGACCGAAACGTCCCCAGCCGCCTTCCCCACCGGCACGATCCTCGGGTACCCGCGAATCGGGCGCCGCCGCGAGCTCAAGAAGGCCGTCGAGGCCTTCTGGGCCGGTTCGATCACGGCAGACGAGCTCGAAGCGAGTGCGGCGCAGTTGCGCGCGACGACGCGCGAGCGGCTTGCGTCGCTCGGCCTCGGTCGCGCGGATTCCTCCATTCCGGAGAGCTTCAGTTACTACGACCAGGTTCTGGATGCCGCGGTGACGGTCGGCGCGATCCCGTCGCGCTTTGCGTCGCTCGTCGACGCGGACGGGCGCGTGGATCTGGCTGGCTACTTCACCGTCGCGCGCGGTGAGGGCGAGCACGCCCCGCTCGAGATGACCAAGTGGTTCGACTCGAACTACCACTACCTCGTGCCCGAGATTGGCCCGGAGACGGCGTTCAGCCTCGCCTCCGATCGACTCGTGCGCGAATTCGAGGAAGCCAGGGCGGCCGGCTTCCTGACGCGACCCGTCATCATCGGGCCCGTCACCTTCCTGCTGCTGAGCAAGCCAAGCGACGGTGCTCCAGTGGGATTCCGCCCGCTCGACCGTCTTGCCGACGTGCTGCCTGTCTACCGGGAGCTTCTCGCTCGTCTCGCTACCGCGGGCGCGCAGTGGGTGCAACTCGACGAGCCGGCCCTTGTGAGCGAGAGCATTGTGGATGCGCGTGAGGACGTGCTCTCCGCGGTCCGGGCGGCGTACGAGGCGCTCGGCGGAGCATCCGATCGTCCTCAGCTTTTCGTTGCCGCGCCGTATGGCAGCCTCGACGACGCGCTTCCCGTCCTCGCGGCGACGCCCGTGGAGGCCATCGGGCTCGACCTGGTGCGCGGCTCGGTGCCGGCCGGGCTTGATGACACGACCGGGAAGGCGCTGAAGGCCAAGACCATCGTCGGCGGCGTGATCGACGGTCACAACGTGTGGCGCGGGGATCTCGAGGCCGCGTTCGGCACGCTCACCGAACTGCTCGCGCTCTCGCCGGAGATCGCGGTCTCCACATCCACGTCGCTTCTGCACGTGCCGCACGATGTCGACGACGAGCCGCTGCTGAACGCCGACCTCACGAGCTGGCTGGCTTTCGCGGACCAGAAGGTGGTACAGATCGCCACGCTCGCGACGGGTCTCGTGGACGGCCACGAGGCCATCCAGGGCGAGCTGAGCGCGGCCACTGCTTCGCTCGTGGCCCGCCAGTCGGCTCCCGGCGTGCGCGACGCGGCCGTGCGTGCGCGCGCGGCGTCCCTGACCGCTGGCGACTTCTCGCGCGGGGCGTACACCGAGCGGGTCGCTGCGCAGGATGCCGCCCTTGGACTGCCCTTCCTTCCGACGACCACGATCGGCTCATTCCCGCAGACGGGCGACATCCGTCGTGCGCGTGCTCAGCTGGCCACGGGCGTCCTGAGCGAGGCGGAGTACCTGCGGCTCATGCGAGCGGAGATCAAGCGGGTCGTCGACCTGCAGGAGGAGATCGGCCTCGATGTCCTCGTGCACGGGGAGCCGGAGCGCAACGACATGGTGCAGTATTTCGCCGAGAACCTGGACGGGTTCGCCGTCACCCAGAACGGCTGGGTGCAGTCATATGGCAGCCGGTGCACGCGGCCGTCGATCCTCTGGGGCGACGTGTCGCGGCCGAAGCCCATCACCGTCGACTGGTCGACCTACACGCAGAGCTTGACCACCAAGCCCGTCAAGGGCATGCTCACCGGACCCGTGACGATTCTTGCGTGGTCGTTCGTGCGCGACGACCAGCCGCTCGGGGACACCGCGCGCCAGGTCGCCCTCGCTCTCCGCGACGAGATCGCGGATCTCGAAGCGGCCGGCATCCGCATCGTCCAGGTGGACGAGCCGGCGCTGCGCGAACTCCTGCCACTCAAGCGCAAGGACCAGGCCGGCTACCTCGACTGGTCGGTAGGCTCGTTCCGCCTTGCCACCTCCGGCGTTCGGGACGAGACACAGATTCACACGCACCTCTGTTACTCGGAGTTCGGCGTCGTCATCGACGCCATCCGGAACCTGGACGCGGATGTCACGAGCATCGAGGCCGCGCGTTCGCGCATGGAGGTCGTGCATGACATCCAGACGAGTGGCTTCGACCACGGGATCGGACCCGGTGTCTACGACATCCACTCTCCACGCGTGCCAAGCGTCGCCGAGGTCACCGAGCTGCTGGAGACGGCTCTCGCCGCGATCCCGGGTCGCCAGGTCTGGGTCAACCCGGACTGCGGGCTGAAGACTCGCGGATACGACGAGACGGTCGCGTCGCTCAGGAACATTCTCGAGGCGACCCGCGCCGTGCGCGAGAAGGCGGCCGCGACGGCCTGAGGCCTGACGGCTGGCAGGCTAGACGGATCGCAGCCTAGACGGCGCGCAGCACCGCAACGACTTTGCCGAGCACGTCGGCGAAGTCGCCCAGGATGGGTTCGAAGTTCGAATTGCGCGGGAGCAGCCAGGTGTGGCCGTCGCGCTGCCGGAAGACCTTGACGGTGGCCTCGTTGTCGAGCATGGCGGCGACGATGTCGCCGTTCTCGGCCGTCTTCTGCTGGCGCACGACGACCCAGTCGCCATCGCAGATCGCGGCATCGATCATCGATTCGCCGACGACCTTGAGCATAAAGAGGTCGCCGTTTCCGACGAGCTGGCGGGGGAGCGGAAAGACCTCTTCGACCTGTTGCTCCGCCGTGATCGGCACGCCGGCGGCGATGCGGCCGACGAGCGGCACCATGGCGGCGTCACCCACGGGCGTCGTGTTCTCGTAGTCGAGCGAGTCCTGGTTGGACGACGGCAGGTCG
Source organism: Microbacteriaceae bacterium (assembly GCA_030840105.1). GTDB lineage: Bacteria > Actinomycetota > Actinomycetes > Actinomycetales > Microbacteriaceae > JAUZGC01. Next base: position 12,707 of record JAUZGC010000233.1, on the reverse strand, counting down.
ATCAGGATCTCGAGCGCCCGCGGTCGGTTCGGGTCGCGGCGCAGGTATCCGCTGAGTTCGAGCTGGTTGAGCTGGTGGGTCACGCTCGACAGGGAGGAGAGGCCGACGGCGTCCCCGATCTCGCGCATGCTCGGCGGATAGCCGCGCTGGCTGACCGAGCGCGCGATGACGTCGAGGATCGCCAACTGCTTCTCACTGAGGTTCTTGCGCCGGCGGGTGCCGCCGCGTCCCCCGTCTGCACCGCTGTCGTTCGTCAACGTCGGTCCTTTCAGCGTCACCATCGCTCTGGTCCCACCACCACCCGGCAGACCCGAATGTCAGTGGTGCCTGGTTGTGTGTTGTCCAGACAATCGAAACTGTATCCATTCCAGGAGACAGAAACAAACATGTGTTCGAGTGTGTTGCGATATTCGTGGCGCAATTCACCGGAACGCAGGCTTGACGATTCGATTGTTCGAATATATGTTCGGAACAAAGCTTCGCATCCACTCGTAGTCGGGTACGAAATTTCTGGAGGAGATCACCAATGAGTACAGCGACGTTGAGTTCAGCGGCATTTCCGGTGTCGGCCGCTTATCGCCTGTCGGCCCCGGCCACTCGCCCGCAACCGGTTGCTCGCCTGCACCTGACGCGGCGTGGTCGTGTGGTCTTCACCGCGATGGCGGCTGTCCCGCTCGTAGTCGGCGCGTTGTTCCTTGCCATCAACAGCGGTGGTGCAGTTGCCACGGACTCGAGTTCGGCGGTGCAGTTCCATTACGTGACCGTGCAGTCGGGGCAATCGCTGTGGAGCATTGCCGCGGGCGTCGCGCCAAGCGCGGACCCTCGTGACGTGATCGCCGACATCGTCTCGCTCAACCAGTTGCAGAGCGCAATCGTCACGCCGGGCCAGCGCGTTGCCATCCCGGCGAAGTACGCGAGCGCGACCAAGTAGCGGGCGGGTTCGCGGTGATCTGCCGATTAGCATTGGTGAGTGACTTCCCTCTCTGACCTGCCACTTCGCGACGACCTCCGGGGCAAGAGCCCGTACGGCGCACCACAGAAGGTCGTGCCAGTTGCTCTCAACGTCAACGAGAACACGCATCCGATTCCAGAGGATGTCGCCGGCGACATCGTTGCGGCCGTGGCGAAGGCGATTCAGGGAGTCAACCGGTACCCCGATCGGGAGTTCGTCGAACTCCGCGAAAGCCTGGCCGGTTACCTCGGCCACGGGCTGACGGCCGCCAACATCTGGGCGGCGAATGGCTCCAACGAGGTCATCCAGCAGATCCTGCAGGCCTTCGGTGGGCCAGGGCGCAGCCTCCTCGGCTTTGCCCCAACGTATTCGATGTACTCGATCCTTGCCTCCGGCACCGGCACGGCATGGATTCCGGCCGCGCGCGACGCGGACTTCGAGCTGTCGCCGGAGACCGCCGCCGCCGAGATCCGCCGTGCCGACCCTGACATCGTCGTGCTGTGCTCCCCGAATAACCCGACGGGCACGCCACTCCCGCTCGAGACCATCGTCGCGGCATATGATGCGGCGCGCGGCATGGTCATCGTCGACGAGGCCTACGCCGAATTCATGCCGAGTGACCAGCCGTCGGCGCTGACGCTGTTGCCAGGGCGTGAGCGGCTTATGGTCTCGCGGACCATGAGCAAGGCCTTCGCCTTCGCCGGTGCCCGCGTCGGCTACCTGGCCGCCGATCCGGCCGTAACGGACGCGCTTCGCCTGGTGCGGCTGCCGTACCACCTCTCGGCGCTGACGCAGGCGGCCGCGGTCGCGGCTCTCGCGCACTCCGGAGAGATGCTCGCCATGGTCGACGAGATCAAGGGCCAGCGCGATCGCCTCGTGCGCGAGTTGGCGACGCTCGGATATCCGCCACACCGCACCGGCAGCAACTTCGTCTTGTTCGGGGGAGTGGATGACCCGCACGCGACGTTCGAGGCGTTGCTCGAGCAGGGCGTCCTCATCCGCGACGTCGGCATCCCGGGCCACCTCAGGGTGACGGCGGGTACCGAGGCCGAGACCACGGCGTTCCTCGGTGCTCTTGCGGCACTAAAATCGCAGTCATGACTTCAGCGAACCGTACCGCCCAGCTCCAGCGCGAGACGAGCGAGTCCAGCATCGAGCTCTCGCTCGACCTCGACGGCACCGGGCGTGCAAGCATCCAGTCATCGGTGCCGTTCTTCGATCACCTGCTGACGGCATTTGCGAAGCACTCGCTGACCGACCTGACCGTGCGCGCGACCGGTGACATTGAGATCGACGTGCACCACACGGTCGAAGACATCGGCATCGTGCTCGGGCAGGCGATCCGTACCGCTCTGGGCAACAAGTCCGGTATTTCGCGCTTCGGCGACGCCGTCGTTCCCCTCGATGAGGCGCTCGTGCAGGCCGTCGTCGACATCTCGGGGCGGCCGTTCCTCATGCACAGCGGTGAACCGGCCGGCTTCGAATTCCACCTGATCGGCGGCCACTTCACGGGATCCATGATGCGTCACGTCTTCGAGGCGATCACCTTCAACGCGGGGCTCACGACGCACATCACGGTGCTCGGCGGGCGCGATCCGCACCACATCGCGGAAGCCGAATTCAAGGCATTCGCGCGCGCGTTCCGGCAGGCCAAGGCCCTGGATCCTCTCGTCACTGGCGTTCCATCCACCAAGGGAGCGTTGTGACCGGGCCCTCCGTCGTCGTGCTCGATTACGGCACCGGAAACGTTCACTCGGCGGTGAAGGCACTCGAAGCCGCCGGGGCACGGGTCGAGCTGACGGCGGATCGCGCGCGGGCCGAAGCGGCAGACGGACTCGTCGTGCCCGGCGTCGGCGCGTTCAGCGCCGTCATGGAATCGCTCCGCAGCGTGCACGGTGACGAGATCATCGACCGCCGCCTCGCTGGTGGCCGGCCGGTCCTCGGGATCTGCGTCGGCATGCAGGTGCTCTTCGACCACGGGGTCGAGCGCGGTGTCGACACGACAGGGCTCGGCGAGTGGCCAGGCGAGGTCGATATCCTCGAGGCCGACATCCTTCCGCACATGGGGTGGAACACCGTCGAGGCGCCGCCCGAGTCCGCACTGTTTGCCGGCCTCCGCGATGAGCGCTTCTACTTCGTGCACTCGTATGCGGCACAAGACTGGACGCTCGAGGTCTCGCCGCCGTTCCCCGCGCCACGCGTGACGTGGGCGGAGCACGGGTCGCGGTTCATCGCCGCGGTCGAGAATGGGCCACTGAGCGCCACTCAATTCCACCCGGAGAAGTCGGGGGAGGCCGGCATCCGCCTGTTGAAGAACTGGCTCGGCACGCTACAACGAGGACAATCATGACGGAAATCGCCCATACGCCCCACCTTGTCCTCCTGCCGGCGGTGGATGTCGCCGACGGCAAGGCCGTGCGTCTCACGCAGGGTGAGGCCGGCAGCGAGACGAGCTACGGCGACCCTGTGGACGCGGCGGTCGATTGGGCGAGCCAGGGTGCGGAGTGGGTCCACCTTGTGGATCTCGATGCCGCATTCGGTCGAGGCGACAACCGAGCACTGCTCGCGGATGTCGTCCGCCAGCTCGAAGGGGTCAAGGTCGAGCTGTCCGGTGGCATCCGCGACGACGCGTCGCTGGAAGCGGCGCTCGAGATGGGTGCCACGCGGGTGAACCTGGGCACGGCCGCGCTGGAAAACCCCGAGTGGGCGGCACGCGTGATCGGGCAGTACGGCGAGGCGATCGCGGTCGGCCTCGACGTGCGTGGAACGACGCTTGCCGCACGCGGCTGGACCAAGGATGGCGGCGACCTGTGGGAGGTCCTCGACCGCCTCGAGGACGCCGGATGCGCGCGCTATGTCGTCACCGACGTCACCAAGGACGGCACCCTCCAGGGCCCGAACGTCGACCTGCTCCGCCAGGTTCTCGAGCGCACCGAGCGCCCCGTCGTCGCATCAGGCGGCATCTCCAGCCTCGCCGACATCGCCGCGTTGCGTGAGCTCGTGCCGCTCGGCCTCGAGGGCACGATCGTCGGCAAGGCGCTCTATGCGGGCGCCTTCACTCTGCGAGAAGCACTGGATGTCGCAGGCCGCTGATTCGGCGGGCCAGCCCTGGGAGGGCAGGCACTTCGATGCCAACGCGTTCGCAGGCGACGACGGGTCGGCATCGGAGGCGCTCATCACGGCGCTGGGTTCCTTCCACAGGCGCGAGGCCGACGCGAGCGTCGTCGTCGACGCGCTGCGTGAGGCACGGTTGCTGATCCCGCTCGTCGCCCACCTGGGCGAGGCAGGCGAGAACGAGCATGGCCAGCTCGTCGACAAGAGCCAGGAACTCTCAATCGTGACGGTCGAAGGTCCGGACGGCCGCAACGTGCTCCCGGTGTTCTCCTCTGTCGCTGCCATGCAGGCGTGGAACCCTGCGGCGCGGCCCGTGCCCGCTGACGGTGCGCGGGTGGCGTTGGCCGCAGCAAGCGAGGAGACGGACCTCGTCGTGCTCGACCCGACCTCGGCGACCGAGTTCGTCATCCGGCGTCCGGCGCTGTGGGCGATTGCGCAGTCCCAACCGTGGGTGCCGAGCCACCTGGACCCGGAGGTCGTCCTGGCATTCGCGGAGTCGATTACCTCCGAGCTTGCAGTGCAGGATGTTCAGCTCATCGCCGGCGATCCGGATGCGCGACTCGTGGGCCCAGAGCTCATTGTGAGCCTGGAACTGGCCGAGGGCCTCACGCAGGAGGAGCTGGATGCCGTGCTTGCGCGCCTCGCGCATCGCTGGGCTGCGAGCGACACGATCGCGGTCCGCGTCGACTCGTTGCGGGTGAAGTTGGTCGCGTCGGACTGAGTCTGCGCCAGCATTGGCGCCGGGCCGTGATTGACGCCGGCTAAACGGCCGGTGGACAATCGGATGAGCGCGCGCCCGCGCGCGGAAACCAGGTGCGCTGGTGACATCCGAGAACGCAATCGGCAAGGCGGCCGACGACGAGGATCCTCGACGATACGACGAGGTCCTCGATGAGGCGGTGGAGATCGCAAAGCGCTGGCTCGACGGTGTGTTCGACCGTCCGATCCCGCCCAGCGCGGGGATCGAACAGGTCAAGTCGGCACTCGGTCTCGAGTTATCCGTCCACGGGGACGACCCGCGTGACGTCATCGATCGGCTCGCTGCCGAGGTGGAACCGGGCATCATGGCCATGCAGTCGCCTCGCTTCTATGGCTGGGTCATCGGCGGCACCTACCCCGCCGCACTCGCCGCGGACTGGCTGGTGAGCACCTGGGACCAGAACACGGCCATGCGAAACGTCACGCCGGGGGTCGTCGCTGTCGAAGAGCTGGCCGGTGAATGGGTCGCCGACCTCCTCGGTCTTCCGAGCGGGGCCGGGGTCGGCTTCGTGACCGGCGCGACCATGGCGAATTTCGTGGGGATGTCGGCCGGGCGCCAGCGCGTGCTCGCGCAGGCAGGGTGGGACGTCAATCGCGACGGGCTGTCCGGCGGCCCGAAAGTGCGGTTCATCGTCGGCGCGGAACGGCACGGGTCGGTCGACATCGCCGGGCGGTACCTGGGCCTCGGTGCGCCGATCGTCATCGACGCGGATGACCAGGGCAGGATCGTGGTCGACCGGCTTCGCGACGTGCTGTCCTCGGAGAACGGGCCAGCGGTCGTCTGCCTTCAGGCGGGGAATCTGCACTCCGGCGCGTTCGACGACTTCGACGCCGCCATCGCGGTTGCGCACGAGGCCGGCGCGTGGGTGCACATCGACGGCGCGTTCGGGCTCTGGGCGGGAGCCACCCCCGCGCTGCGGCACCTCACTCGCGGCTACGAGGCGGCGGATTCGTGGGCGACCGACGGCCACAAGACGCTCAACGTGCCGTACGACTGCGGCATCGCGATCGTGTCGAGCGCGGACGCCGTGCACGAGGCTTTCGGCATGAGGGCGAGCTACCTCCAGCCGTCGGAAACGGGCACGGACCCGCACGAAAGAGTTCCCGAACTCTCCCGGCGTGCGAGGGGAGTCCCGCTCTGGGCCGCCTTGTCGACGCTGGGCCGGCTCGGGGTCGAGCAACTCATCGATGGCCTCGCGGCGAACGCGGCCGCGCTCGCGAGCGGCCTGGCCGAACTCGACGGCGTCGAGATCCTCAACGATGTCGTCTACACGCAGGTCTGCATGGCCATGCCGGACGACACACGAACGATTGCCGTCGGCCAACGCCTTCGTGATGATGGCCTGGTCCTGGCATCACCTTCACGCTGGCGCGACCGCGAGGTCCTGCGCTTCTCTGTGAGCAATTGGGCTACGGATGCCGCGGACGTCGCCGCGACCGTCGAGGCGGTTGGCCGCGTGATTGCCGCTCTGCGGTAGGCGGCCCAGCCGCGCCGGCCGAGAGTCAGCCGATCAGGCGGCTCAGTTGACCGGGCCGGTGTACTTCTCGCCCGGGCCTTTGCCGATCTCGTCCGGGAACGGCGATGCCTCGCGGAAGGCGAGCTGCAGCGACCGCAGACCGTCGCGCAGGCTTCGCGCGTGCTGGTCTCCGAGGTGCGCGGCGCTTGCCGTGACAAGACCCGCGAGTGCATCGATGAGCTTGCGCGCCTCATCCAGATCCGTCTGCTGCTCGGGGTCGTCGGCCAGGCCGCATTTGACCGCTGCCGCACTCATGAGGTGAACTGCCGTCGTGGTGATGACCTCGACGGCCGGTACTTCTGCGATATCCCTGGCTGCCTCGTCGGCGTAGCTGTCGCTCACTGCATTCCTCTGTTAGGATCATTCGGGCTCTGAGATACATATCTCAGGACGAAAGTGGAGATTCTCCCACCCGCGCTTGACCGCTTCACTAGGTTACCGGGTAGTTCGCACTCCGCCGCCACGCTGCCAGCGTGGGGGTAGTCAGGGTGCCGTGCCAAGCCATGCGAAAATTTCGCAGGCGCTTGTGGTGCGTGAATTTCCTCCTCGTCGTTTTCCAGCATCCGTTGGAAACCGGCCGAAGTACATCGCTTTGATCAGAGGAGAAAAGCATCAGCGATCCCCGTACCAATGACCGTATCCGCGTCCCCGAAGTTCGTCTTGTCGGCCCCGGCGGAGAACAGGTCGGCGTCGTAAAAATCGAGGTCGCCCTTCGTCTCGCGCAGGAAGCCGATCTGGACTTGGTTGAGGTTGCTCCCAATTCCAAGCCTCCAGTCGCGAAGATCATGGATTACGGCAAGTTCAAGTACGAGGCTGCGCAGAAGGCCAAGGAAGCCAGGCGCAACCAGGCGAACACGATCCTGAAAGAGGTTCGTTTCCGCCTCAAGATTGACAAGCACGATTACGAAACCAAGCGCAAGCGCGCCGAGGGCTTCCTCAAGGCCGGCGACAAGGTCAAAGCCATGATCTTGTTCCGCGGCCGTGAGCAGTCCCGCCCCGACCAGGGCGTGCGCCTGCTTCAGAGATTTGCCGAGGATGTCGCGGAGTTCGGTTCTGTCGAATCGACTCCGACCATCGACGGTCGAAACATGGTCATGGTGATCGGACCTCTGAAGAACAAGTCAGAGGCCAAAGCCGAGGCCAACGCGCACCGGGCAGCATCGAAGGTGCGCGAAGCGGAGAGCCACGACCAGCCGGCCGCGGCGGACGAAGCTCCGGCAGAGACTGATGAAATATCGCCGTCACCGGCACAGCCCAACCAGAGTTCGCCGTCACCGGCACAGCCCAACCAGAGTTCGCCGTCACCGGCGACAAACGAGGAGAAATAATGCCCAAGCAGAAGACCCACTCCGGGGCCAAGAAGCGCTTCAAGATCACCGGTAGCGGCAAGATCATGAAGCAGCAGTCCGGCATGCGCCACAACCTGGAGAGCAAGTCCACCGACCGCAAGCGCCGCTTGAACCAGGAAGTGGTGATCGCTCCCGCGGACACCAAGGCGATCAAGAAGCTCCTCGGCAAGTAACGCCCGACGACGTAAGGAAATAGTGAAATGGCAAGAGTAAAAAGGGCGGTCAACGCCCACAAGAAGCGTCGGGTCATCCTTGAGCGTGCAGAGGGCTACCGCGGTCAGCGGTCGCGCCTGTACCGCAAGGCCAAGGAGCAGGTCACTCACTCGCTCGTCTACAGCTACCGTGACCGTCGTGCCCGCAAGGGTGACTTCCGTCGCCTGTGGATCCAGCGCATCAACGCCGCGAGCCGCGCGAATGGCCTCACGTACAACCGCCTGATCCAGGGCCTCGGCCTGGCCGGTGTCGAGGTCGACCGTCGCATCCTCGCCGAGCTGGCCGTCAATGAGCCTGCCACGTTCTCGGCCCTGGTCGAGACGGCGAAGAAGGCGCTTCCCGCCGACACGTCGGCTCCGAAGGCCGACGCCTAGTAGCGATCCCTCCGGGAATTTCGTGTCGAAGACCCCATCGCGCTTTTTGCGGTGGGGTCTTCGTGTGTCCAGCACGTGACCGATAGGCTGTTTTTCATGCTTGATAACCCGCGTTCGCCGCGCGTACGCGCCGTAGCCAAACTGGCCAAGAGGGGGGCCCGGTCCGAGACCGGGCTCTTCCTCTTGGAAGGGCCGCAGGCCGTCGCGGAAGCGCTGACGTTCCGACCGGAGCTCGTGGTCGAGCTGTACGCGACTCCGACGGCACTCGAACGGTACACCGACATCGCGCAGACCGCCGTCGATGCGGGCGTGGATGTCGAGTTCGTCACCGAGCAGGTGCTCGAGACCATGTCAGACACCGTCACCCCTCAGGGATTCGTCGCCGTCTGCCACCAGTTCCCGACTTCGATCAGGGACATCTTCTCCGGCGAGCCGCGCCTCGTCGCGATCCTCGAAGAAGTGCGCGACCCAGGGAACGCCGGCACGATCATCCGTGCAGCAGATTCCGCCGGCGTGGATGCCGTCGTCCTCACCGGACGCACCGTCGATCTCTATAATCCCAAGGTCGTGCGCTCGTCGACCGGGTCGATCTTCCACCTTCCGATCGCGGTCGGTGCAACTCTCTCCGATGTCATCGACCGCGCGCACGGCGCGGGCATGCAGGTCCTCGCCGCCGACATCAAGGGTGAGGACATGCTGATCGCCCGCAATGGCGGGCAGCTCGCCAAGCCGACTGCATGGTTGTTCGGCAACGAGGCGCGCGGACTCACGGATGAGGATCTGGCGCTGGCCGACCATGCCGTTGCGGTCCCGATCTACGGCAATGCGGAGTCGATGAACCTCGCCACGGCCGCATCGGTCTGCCTCTACGAATCGGCGTTCGCGCAGCGCAGCTAGCTGGCGCTCGCGTTATCGAGGGCGCGCTGGTCACAAGTCGGTAACCCTCGATGCAGCCCCCATGCATGAACCAGTATGTGCCCTAAAGTGGGGGTTTATGGGGGAGATCCGTTCGACGCCAGCCACATCGAATATCTCGGCGCGGCGCGGAGAGCCTCTGGTCACTGTCAGCCACGTCAACAAGCATTTTGGTTCGCTGCATGTCCTCAAGGACATCGACACTGTCGTCAACCGCGGCGAGGTGGTCGTCGTGATCGGACCGAGCGGATCGGGCAAGTCCACCCTGTGCCGCGCGATCAACCGTCTGGAGACCATCGACTCCGGAAGCATTTCCATTGACGGTAAAGTCCTGCCATCGGAGGGTGTTGAGCTCGCCCGGCTCAGGGCGGATGTCGGCATGGTTTTCCAGTCGTTCAACCTGTTCGCCCACAAGTCCGTGCTCGAGAACGTCACTCTTGCCCCGATGCGGGTGAGGAAGCTGTCGAGGAAGGCGGCAGAGAGCCAGGCGATGGAGCTTCTCGAGCGGGTGGGCGTTGACAACCAGGCCTCAAAGATGCCAGCCCAGCTGTCCGGCGGGCAACAGCAGCGCGTCGCAATCGCGCGATCTCTCGCCATGTCGCCCAAGCTCATCCTGCTCGATGAGCCGACGAGTGCACTCGACCCGGAGATGATCACCGAGGTCCTCGACGTCATGGTCGAGCTTGCCAGCGAGGGCATGACCATGATCGTTGTTTCGCACGAGATGGGATTCGCCAGGAAGGCCGCGCACCGGGTGCTCTTCATGGCCGATGGCGAAATCGTGGAGGAGGCCACGCCAGACGCCTTCTTCGATAACCCGCAATCGGCGCGAGCGAAGGACTTCCTTTCCAAAATTCTTTCCCACTGAGCGGGCGCTCCGCGTCTGCACAACACCGAGAGAGGTAGACAGCGCAATGAAAACGAAGAGGTTCACACTCATCGCCCTCGCCGCCGCGGGCATGCTCGCACTGGCAGCGTGCTCGGGAGGCGGTCCCGGATCGACAAGCACCCCAGTGGCGAAGCCGACGTTCGCGGCCGGGACAACCATGGCGAAGCTCGCCGAGGCGGGCAAGATCACGATCGGCACCAAGTTTGATCAGCCTCTGTTCGGACTCGTCGGCCCGACAGGCAAACCCGAGGGGTTCGATGTTGAGATCGGCACGCTGATCGCATCGAAGCTCGGGATCTCGGCAGACAATATCGAGTGGAAGGAGGCCGTCTCCGCCAACCGGGAGCCGTTCATCCAGAACGGGGATGTCGACATCGTCATCGCGACATACACGATCAACGACAAGCGCAAAGCCGTCGTCTCGTTTGCGGGCCCGTACTACACGGCAGGACAGTCGATTCTGGTCAAGGCCGACAACACATCCATCAAGAGTGAGAAGGACCTCGTCGGCCAGCCCGTCTGTTCGGTCACCGGTTCGACCCCGGCGAGCAAGCTCACCGAAATCGGTGCCAAGCCGCTCTTGACGGATACGTACTCGAATTGCCTCGAACCGCTGCGAAATGGCCAGGCCGTCGCGGTCAGCACGGACAACGTCATCCTTGCGGGGTTGGCCGCACAGAACGAGGGCGAGTTCAAGCTCGTTGGAAAGCCATTCACGACCGAGCCGTACGGAATTGGGTTGAAGAAGGACGACACTGAATTCCGCAACTTCATCAACGACGTTCTTGAGAAGTCCTACTCCGATGGGTCGTACAAGAAGGCGTGGGAGGGCACGGCCGGCAAGGTTCTGGACTACGTCGAGCCGCCAGCGGTCGACCGATACTGAGCGCAATGGGAGAGGAGAGGAAAGGGGAGCGGGACGCCGTCACTGACCGCTCCGCTCCCTGCTCGACCGGGGCACCCACAAGAGAGGCACGGACGACGACGAAAGGGAGGGTTCACGCGTGGACGCCGTAATCCGGAACCTTCCCGAGTTCCTGCAGGGCTTCCAGATGACGCTGTCCCTGCTGGTGATCTCGGGTGTCATGGCGCTCGTCATCGGAACGCTCGTTGCGGCCATGCGGATCTCGCCGATCGCATCCCTCCGGGGGTTCGGGACCGTTTACACCGAGATCTTGCGCAACACTCCATTGACACTCGTGCTGTTCTTCACCGCGTTCGTCCTGCCGTACCTCGGCGTCACTATTCCCTACTTTGTCTGCGCCATTGTCGGGCTCACGCTCTACACGTCTCCCTTCATTGCGGAGGCCCTGCGTTCGGGGATCAACGGCGTCCCCGTCGGCCAGGCCGAAGCCGCCAGGAGCCTTGGATTCGGGTTTGCGCAGAGTGTGACGCTCATCATTTTTCCGCAGGCGTTTCGCATGGTGGTGCCGCCGCTCATCAACGTCTTCATTGCGCTGACCAAGAACACCTCGGTGGCTGGTGGCTTTTTCGTCGTCGAGCTGTTCAACGTTGCGAAGACTCTCGCGAACCTCAACGGCGACGCCGTCATCGCCATCCTCGTCGCGGTCGCCGTGTTCTACCTTGTCGTGACGGTTCCACTCGGCATCCTCGCCGGACGCCTTGAGAAGAAGTGGATGGTGCAACGGTGAGTGGCTCGGTACTGTTCGATGCGCCTGGACCCAAGACCAGGCGCCGTTCGTTGATCGCCTCCACCGTCGTCCTCGCGTTGATCGCCGCCATCGTCGTCTGGATTGGCCTGATCCTCGCGGCCCCGCGGAAGACCTCGGGCGGACTCACCCTTCCCGGTTATACCGACCCGAGCCGCTGGGACATCTTCGCCGATCCGGTACTGTGGCAGCGGATCGGGATCGGCCTTCTCTCCACACTGCAGGCGGCGGGAGTCGCCGCGGTGCTGGCGATCGTGATCGGCATCGTCTTCGCACTGTTGCGGACGTCGGTCTTCGCCGCGGTTCGGATTCCAACGACGGTGGTCCTCGAATTCTTCCGGGGAATGCCGGTCCTGCTGATGATGTTGTTCATCCTCCTTGTCGCGTCGACCGGTGCATTCTGGGCCGTCGTCATCGCCTTGGCGATCTACAACGGTGCACTCATTGGTGAATCGTTGCGTGCTGGCCTCGCTTCGCTCCCGCGCGGACAGAGGGAAGCAGGCTTGAGCCTGGGATTGACCCGGCTGCAGACGAAGGCGCTCATCGAGTTTCCGCAGGCTTTCCGGCAGATGCTGCCGATCATTGTCGCGCAGCTTGTCGTACTGCTGAAGGACACAAGCCTCGGCTATATCGTCGGATACAACGAACTCATCCGAACGACCATGAACAACCTGGCGAGTTTCTATGGGAACAGGTACTTGTTCTCGCTCTTCATGGTCACGTTCGTCATCTACCTTGCCGTGAACCTGTTGCTTTCCGCCTTCGCACGGTGGTTGGCGAGGCGGGGTGCCTCGCGGGGGCTCCGGCGTGGGGGCAGAGCCGAGACCCTCGAGCCGGACCTCGCGCTCGTCCCCCCGCCGCACTGACGCTCCGGTTCGACCGAGGCGACGCCGAGGGGTCAGGCCGACTGGGTAAACTTGGGGATCGTGTCCGATCCCACCGAAATCTCCGAGTC
>JAUZGC010000208.1 GCA_030840105.1 Microbacteriaceae bacterium | reverse complement strand
GCGCGTGCCACCGAACCCGGAGAAGGTCAGGTCGTAGACATCCGTGCTGGCGAGGCCGGCGTCGACCGGGGTGAGCTCGACACTCAGCGAATACTCCCGCGCCTCCGTGAGGGTGTTCTCCCAGAATTCGTCAAAATCTGCCGGTTCGACCTGGCTGCTTTGGTAGTGCCACAGCTCCGCTTCGGGAATGTCGAGATTCATACTGTGTCCTTGCTGAGTTCGGCGAGCACGGCGCTCACCGTGCCCAGTGCGGGCAGGGTGATCGCCGTTTCGCTGCCGTCATTGACGAGGATGAGCTGGGCCACCTCGTCGGTCAGGTTGTGAATGGTCGCGTGCGAAACGCGACCATCGGTCCAGTCGAGATCGACACTCAGGCCGCCGCGGGCCCGCACTCCGCGGATGCTGCCCTCTGACCATTCGGACGGCAGAGCAGGCAGGAGCACCAGGCGACCGCCGTGACTGTGCACGAGCATCTCCACGAGCGCGGCGGTGAACCCGAGGTTCCCGTCGATCTGGAATGGCGGATGCGTGCTGAACAGGTTCGGCAGCAGCCCACCCCACTCCGATCCATCGACCGGGGCGAACCGCTCCACGTCGCGCTCGAACGGCTGGGTCGCCTCGAGGAAGAGATCCCGCGCCTCCGCGGCGTCGCCGAGGCGCGCGCGCAGCGCGACCTTCCATGCCCCCGACCAGCCCATCGCGCCAGGACCACGTGCATCCAGGAAGCGCCGAGCGGCTTCGGCCAGCCGCGGGGTGTCTCGCGGGGTGATCTGATCGAGCGGGTACAGGCCGACCAGCGGTGACATGTGCCGGTGGTGCGGATCAACTTCGGCGAGGTCGATCCCCCATTCTCGGATCCTGCCGTCTTCCGTGAGTCCGAGTGCCGGGAGATGATCGAGCGCGATGCGCAGCTCGTCATCGAGCGAGGCGTCATCGAGTGAGGCGCCGTCGCCGAGCGCGGCGTCGCCGCCAAGCACAGCTATCGCCGCCCGCGACCTCTCGAACAACCCGCGGATGAGCGCGATGTCCATCGCCGCCGACACGGCCACCCCGGCCGCACGGCCGTCCGGATCGCTGAAGAGGTTCTCCGGCGAAGTGGATGGGATCGTGCGCAGCCCGCCCGTCGCCTCGTCGAGGACGAGCCAGTCGAGGCAGAATTCCGCCGCACCCCGCAGTAGTGGCCAGGCCACGTCGCGCAGGTACCCGCGGTCGAGCGTGAACTCGTAGTGGTCCCACAGGTTGTGGGTCAACCACACGCCACCCATCATCCAGATCGCCCAGCTGGGATTGCCGTGGCCCATGCCAACGGGTAATGCCCATCCCCACATGTCCGTGTTGTGGTGGGCGACCCAGCCGCGGGCGCCGTAGAGCTCGCGTGCAACCTCGCGCCCGTTCTGCGCCATCTTCGCTACGAGTTCCGCGAGCGGAGCGACACAATCGGGCAGGCCGGCGCTGTTTGCCGCCCAGTAGTTCATCTGCGTGTTGATGTTGATCGTGTAGTTCGACGACCACGCCGGCCGCAACTCGGCGTTCCAGATCCCCTGCAGGTTCGCGGGAGGCGTGCCCGCCCGCGATGACGACGCGAGAAGGTAGCGGCCGAATGCCGCCAGCACCGTGACCCGCAGAGCATCGTCTGCGCCGTACAGAACGTCTTCCCGCACGCGCCAGGTTCCGCCGCGACGCGCGCCGACCATCACGCTCGTTGAGGCAGAGACAGCGCGCACGTCGTCGAGGTGCTCCCGGTGGAGGCGATCGGCTCCGAGATCAAGTGCGCGGCGGGAGCGCTCCGCCGCGAGGTCGGCGAGCTCAGCGCGACTTGCGGTGGCGACCCGATCCTCGTCTGCATCCGACCACCAGAGTTCGGCACGACTGGCCGATGACAGCGTCGCGGTGAGTCGCGTCGCATTGCGCACGACGAACCGGGTGTCGTGGTCAACGCGCTGGCCATCGGTGGCGACGGCCAGGTGCGCCACGGCGAACCCGTCGTATTCGTCGCCCTGGCCGCTGCCATACCGAAGTGGATCGGCCACCGACTCCTCGTGCCGCGGTGCACCGTCAACCGGAACGTCCACGCCCAGCGAGATGCCATCGGCCCCGACACCGTGGCTCGCGACGCGGAGTGGCGAGTCGAGACCAAGATCGAAGTCGAGGGGAGCACCCTCGACATCAATGCTGACGCAGAGCGCCTGGGCAGGGGAGGAGACCCAGGTCCGGCGGGTCACCCGACGGTCCCCGACCGTGAACGTCTCCGTGACAACCGCGTCGTCGAGGTCGAGCACGCGGCCGAGGTACCCGGCGCGGGCACCGTCCGGCACGACCGTTCGCACTTCCAGGTCGACGAATGGGAGGAACTCCTGGCTGTACGGTCCCTCGAAGCTGTACAGCAGTTCTTCGGCGCCGCGATAGTCCTGCGCGTCGATCGCGTCGCGGACCTCGGCGAGGCGCGCCGGGCCGGCACCAGCCGCGAGCACGCCATCCAGCGCCCGTGCGGGGGTGAACGGCGTCCCCGACCAGACCGTCGAATCGTTGACCTGGATGCGCGCACTCGCCACGCCGCCGAACACCATCCCACCCAGGCGACCGTTCCCGATCGGTGTGGCTTCGACCCATCCGTCGGCCGGCTCCGGCCACAGCAGCCGCAGATTCTCCGTCATCACTTGATCCCCGAAAATCCGATGGAATTCACGATGCGCTTGCCGAACACCATGAAGAGGATGAGCATGGGCAGCGCCGCGACAAGTGTCGCCGCCATGAGCCCGGCCCAGTCCGGGGCCGCCTGCGGCGACGACTGCTTGAACACGGCGAGCGCCAGGGTGAGCGGACGCACGCTGTCGTCACTGGTGACGAGCAGCGGCCAGAAATAGTCGTTCCACGCGGTGATGAAGCCGAGAATCGTCAGGGTGAAAAGCGGTCCAGAGCTCATCGGCAGCGTGACACGGAGGAACACCCGGATGCGACCGGCACCGTCGATGAGAGCGGCCTCCTCCGTCTCCGTGCTCAGTCCGAGCATGAACTGTCGCAGGAAGAAGATATTGAAGGCCGAGAAGAGCGCAGTCGGCAGGAGCATTCCGGCAAAGGTGTTGAGGAGACCGAGCTCCTTCGTGAACACGAAGTTCGGCAGCAGCGTCAGGATGCCGGGCACCATGAGCGCACAGAGGAAGAGGTTGAACATGAAGTCGCGCCCTCGCCAGTGCAAGCGAGCGAACGCATACGCGGCGATCGCCGAGAAGAAGACGATCAGCACGGTCGAGAGCGTCGCGTAGATCAGCGAGTTGAGGATGAAGTGTCCCAGCTGGATGGATGCTCCCGACCCTCCCTCGGCCACGGACTCCTGGGTGGTCGCGAGGCCGAGCACTCTGCGGAAGGCTCCCAGGGTGAAATCGACCGGCAGCAGCGAGGACGGGTTGGTCAGCAGCGCGAAGTTGTTGGAGAGCGCTGTTCGCAGCATCCAGTAGAAGGGAAAGATCGTGACGAACAGGACGATGACGAGGTAGGTCCAGGCGGCACTCTTGCCAAGGTTGAAGCGGCGCGCGATCCGGCGCGCGGGCCGGATGGCTGTTGAGCTTGTCATGGGGGCCCTCCCTTAGTCCGTGTCGGATTCGCTCGCCCGAAGCAAGCGCATTTGAAGGAAGGTGATCACGATCAGCACGGCGAAGAGCGCCAGCGACATCGCCGAGGCGTACCCGAAGTCGAATTGGCCGAACGCCTTGCTGTAGATGTACATCTGCAGAACGTTCGAGGCATTCGCCGGGCCGCCTCTCGTCGCGACCTGGACAATGTCGAAGACCTGGAAGGCGCCGATCACATTCAGGACGAGCACGAGGGCGAGGACCGGCCGCAGCAGCGGCAGCGTCAGCCGACGGAACATCTGGAACTCGTTCGCGCCGTCGATCCGCCCAGCCTCGTAAACCGTCGGCGGGATCGTCTGCAACCCCGCAAAGATGATGATCGAGGTGTAGCCGAGGTTCTTCCACACGCTGATGAGTGCGATCGAGGGGATGGCCCACGCACGTGAGGTGAGGAACAGGATGTTGTCGCCACCCAGCCTCTCGATCAGGATGTTGACGATTCCAAGTTGCGCGTCGAGCATCCACGACCACACTGTCGCCGCGACCACCCCCGAAATCAGAAACGGCAGAATGATCAGTCCGCGGAGCACGGTCGACGCCGTGAGCCGGTGGAGGATGACCGCCGTGATGATCGAGAGTCCGATACTCAGGGTGACCGAGATGATCACGAAGTAGACGGTGACCCCGAGCGCGTTCCAGAAGACGTCGTCGTGGATGAGCTGGATGAAGTTGTCCAACCCGATCCAGACAGGCGCTGACAAGACCCTGAAGTCCGTGAAACTCAGATAGACCCCGCGAATGGTCGGATAGACGTAGAAGAGCAGGAACCCGACGAGGGCAGGCGAGATCAGGATCCACGCCAGCTTGCCGTCGCCGCGGTGCGCGGGAGAGTGCGGCCGCGCTGGTTTGCGCCGCGCCGGGGGCGCCGTGCCTGGCCCTGCAGCGGGCAGTGTCGGAGTAGTTACGATCGCCATTGATCCACCTGTTCGTTCTTTCATTCGGATGGATGTCTGAGGCACCCGGGTCTGGGGCATCGAATCCGACCGAGAACTTGCATGCACAGACTAAGAGTGGTTTATTGACGATGTCAAGTAATGTTTATTGACCATGTCAAGTAATTGCCGATCGAGGGGTCTTACCCATGATTCAGAGCGACAACGGCGTCGTTATGCTGCGCGCGAGTGGGGTCTGCCTTGTCGTGGACGTCGGCGGTTCAGCTCCGCGAGTGCTGCACTGGGGCCACGACCTGGGCAGCCTCGAGCCCTCAGACCTTGCAACGCTCGCGCTCACCAGCGTGCCTGCGGTTCTGAACAACTCCCCTGATCAACCACGATTCTTCGGAGTCTGGCCGACCGAATTCGACGGATGGTCGGGCACCCAGGCCCAGACCGGCCACGCCGGTGGAATTGGTACGACTCCGCGGCCGAAACTCGTCGGGCATGAGCTGTCCATCGGGGCGGACGGAGCCGGCGGTCGCCTTACCCTGCGCTGGGCCGACGCCATCAGTGGAACCCGGCCGACAGTCGTGTACGACCTCAGTGCGGACGGGGTGCTCACTGTGGACATGAGTCTTGAGCGCGAAAGCGCACTGGCGTCTCACGACCCGGAGGTGCCATACGACCTCGGCGGGCTCACCGCCATGCTGCCCCTGCCAGAGCGCGCCACTGAGATCGCCGACTTCGCAGGCAAGTGGTGCCGCGAACGCAGCATCCAGCGTTTGCCCGTGGTCTACGGCGCGCACCGGCGTAGTTCTCATCGCGGCAAGCCTGGGCACGATTCCCCGTACCTCACCCTCGTCGGCACCCCTGCGTTCGGCTTCCGCCACGGAGAGATCTGGGGCATGCACGTCGCCTGGAGCGGAAACCAGCACACCCTCGTCGAACGTCTCCCCGAGGGCGCGGGCGTCCACACCACCGTGCTCGGCGGCGGCGAAAGTCTCCGCGCCGGCGAAATCCGGCTGGCGGATGGCGACGAATACCGAGCGCCTTCCGTTAAATTCGTCTGGTCCGACGAAGGGATCGACGGGGTGGCCGAGCGGCTGCACCGCCACCTGCGCGCTCGGGACAGGCATCCGAAGAGCCCGAGACCGCTCGTGCTCAACACCTGGGAGGCCGTGTACTTCGACCACGACATCGACCGGCTCAATGCGCTCGTCGACCGCGCGGCCGAGGTCGGCGTCGAGCGCGTCGTCCTCGATGACGGCTGGTTCCTGGGCCGGCGCAGCGCCAATGCCGGGCTCGGTGATTGGTACGTTGACGAGGATGTCTGGCCAAACGGCCTCACCCCGATCGTCGAGCGCGTCAGGCAACAGGGCATGCAGTTCGGCCTCTGGTTCGAGCCCGAGATGGTCAACCTGGACTCGTCGATCGCCCGGAGCCACCCGGAATGGATACTCGCCCCGAGCGATGGCGTTGGTCTCAGCTCGCGAACGCAGTACGTGCTCAACATCGCGCACCCCGACGCGTTCACCTACCTCCTGGAGCGGATCGACAGCCTCGTGAGGGATTACGGCATCGACTACATCAAGTGGGACCACAACCGCGATCTCCATGAGGCCGTCCACCGCTCCCCCGATGGTGACAGGCCGGGAGTGCGAGCCCAGACGCTTGCCCTCTACGCGCTCCTGGACGAACTGCGCACGCGACATCCGCTGCTCGAGATCGAAACCTGCTCAGGCGGCGGCGGGCGAATCGATTTGGGGATCCTGGAGCGCACCGATCGGGTCTGGGCTTCGGACTGCAACGACCCGGTCGAACGCAGCGAGATCGAGCGGTGGAGCGGACTGCTCCTGCCCCCCGAGCTGATCGGCTCACACCTCGGTGCCCCCGTTTCGCACACGACCGCCCGCACGACGGACATCACGTACCGACTCACCTCGTCGCTTTTCGCGCATGCCGGGATCGAATGGGACATCACGACCTGCACCGCCGACGAGCTGGCGCTGATCGCAACGTGGTCGGCGATGTATCGAGAATTCCGGTCGCTTATTCACAGCGGCACGGTCGTCAACGCCGACCTTGCCGACGCGGCCACCGCGCTTCGAGGTGTGGTCGCACCCACCGGGTCCCACGCGCTCTTCACCTGGTCGCGAGTGTCGACCTCGGCAACTGGGCAGTCGGGTCGGATTCGCTTTCCAGGCCTGGATCGCGAGCGCAACTTCGAGATCAGGATCAGGGAAGACCTGGGGGCGGCGCGGCGGCACCAAGGCGTCGACCCCGCCTGGGTCACCGACGCGATCGGGGGGTGGTTCGCGGTGCCCGGATCCGTACTGGTCGATTCGGGCCTGCCCCTCCCGACCCTGAACCCACAGCAGGCGATGCTGATTGAGGTCCGCGGCCGTTAGCCCTTCGCGCCCGCGCCGGCCACAAATCGGCCTTCACCGGCCTGCACGGGAACTCCGTCCCGAGCGACCGTGACGCCGCGGGAGAACGTCTCGAGTACCCGGCCAGTGACCGTGCGCCCAGCGAAGGGAGTCCAGCCCGCCTTGGAGATCACGTCTTCGTTGCGCAGGGTTCGCGTCGCCGTCGGGTCGACCAGAATCAGGTCTGCGTCGGCGCCCACCGCGAGCCGGCCCTTGCGAGGCCACAGCCCGTATTGTTTCGCCGGCGCCTCACTGTAGACGCGCGTGATGTCTTCGTACGAGAGGTGCCCACGGCTGGCAGCATCCAACAGAATCGACATCGTGCTGTCGATGCCGGGCAGCCCGAAGTGAACATCCCACATCTCGCCATCTTTCTGGGCAAGCGTCGACGGCGCGTGGTCGCTCGACATGTGCGTCAGGACGCCCTCGCGCAGCAGTCGCCACATCTCGATCTCGTCGGCCTCGATCCGCGCCCGGGCGGGCGGCGTGAACTTCCGCAGCGTGCCGTGGTCATGCACCTCGGACTCGCGAAGGAGGAAGTACTGCGGGCAGGCCTCGGCGGCGATCTGCGCACCGCGGATCCGCTCGGCAGCGATATAGCTGGCGGCTTCCTTGTTACTGACGTGGGCGACGGTCGCGCGCGCACCCGATCGACGAACCAGCAAGGATGCCTGCGCCACTGCGACAAGTTCGGCGGTGAGGCTGCGCCACTCCGGGAGGAGTCCCGCATCCGTTCGCCCCTGGCTTTTCAACAGCTGCTCCGCCGACTCGGTGAGCGACTCGTCCTCACAGTGAATGAGGCTGACCGCCCCGGCGCGAACCGTCGCATCCAGGTGATCTTTCAGCGCGGCAGCCGTGTGCCCTGGAACGCCGTGAGTCGTGCAGGTGAAGACCTTGAAGAAGGCGACCCCCGCGTTCCAGAGAGCGTCGACATCCGTGATCCCCGGCCAGGCATGCGCGGCCAGGGCGTAATCGATCTGGGAACGGCCCTTCAAGTACTCGCGCTTCCCGGCCAGGTCCTCCACGGTGCGCACCGGAGTGCCGTGCGAGTGTTCGATGATCGTGGTCACCCCGGCGGCCGCTGCCGCGGCCGTACCCGTCGGGAAATCCTCGCGATCGGTGCTGCCCGGATCCATCAGGTGCACGTGCGTGTCCACCCCACCTGGCATCACGAACAGCCCCGAGGCGTCGACGACGCGCGAGGCGGTCAGGCCTCTGGCGTCGATGCTTCGGATGATTCCACCATCGACGGCGATGTCCGCACGGACGCGACCCGACGGGGTCACGACCGTGCCGCCGGCCACAATCAGTTCAACATCTGGCATATTGCGCTCCTTAGGAATAGCGGAGGTCTTCGACGGTCGCGAACCAGTCGAATTCCGCATCGCTCGAATTGATGATCAGGCTCTGCGGTCTCGTGTACGCGTGGAATGCGTCGAGTCCGTTCTCGGAGCCGATCCCGCTCTCCTTGAACCCGCCCCAGGGCGACGACGGGTCGATGCGGTGGTGGTCGTTGACCCAGACGATTCCAATGTCGAGGCCACGGCTCACCCGAACGGCACGGCCGACATTCTGGGTCCAGATGGATGCCGCGAGTCCGAACGGCGAGTCGTTCGCCTGGGCCACCGCATCCGCCTCGTCGTCGAACGGAGCGACGACGATGACGGGACCGAAGACTTCCTCATACCAGAGGTCCATCTCCGGGGTGACTCCGGCCACCACAGTCGGCTCGTAGAACCAGCCCTGGCTGAGCCCAGCACCCGTCGGGACCGCGCCGCCGGTGAGCACTGTCGCGCCCTGTTTGCGCGCTCGCTCGACGGCATCCGCCGCCTTGTCCCGCTGCGCCTCCGAGACCAGCGGGCCCACCTGCGTCTGGGAATCGAGCGGATCACCCAGCTTCAGCTGCCTGGTGCGTTCGACCAGAGCGGTGACGACCCGCTCATAGCTGTCGCGCTGCACCAGGATGCGAGCGCCCTGCACGCAGGTCTGGCCGGTCGCAACGAACGCGGCGAACAGCGCGCCGGCGACGGCCTGGTCGGTGTCGGCGTCGTCGAAGATGAGCACGGGAGCCTTGCCGCCGAGTTCAGCGGTCACCGGGATCAGCGACCGGCCGGCATTCGCCGCGATCACCTTTCCGGTCTCGGTGCCACCCGTGATGTCGAGCTTGGCCAGACCCGGATGCTCGGAGAGCGCCTTGCCCGTCGTGCGCCCAAGACCCGGAACGATGTTCACGACCCCGGCGGGCAGGCCGGCCTCCTCGAGCAGGAGCACAAGCTCCATCGGCACGATCGGCCCGAGCTCGCTCGGCTTGATGACGACCGAGTTGCCGGCGGCAACGGCGACGGAGAGCTTCTTCATGGTAATCAGCAGCGGATGATTCCACGGCGTGATCAGACCGGCGACGCCGAGCGGCACACGGCGCACAACGTTCAGGTGACCCGCCCCGAAATCGGGGCTACTGCCTTCTGTGGTCTGCGCAACGGCGCCGAAGTACTCCAGCCATTCGGGGAGCCGCTTCAACTGCGCGCGCATCTCCCGCAGGGGACGCCCGATCTGCAGCGTCTCCATCCGCGCAAACTCTTCGATGCGTTCCGCCAGCAGCGCGGCCGCACGGTTGAGCGTTCTGGCGCGCTCCCGGGGCGCGATGTGACGCCACCGGCCATCGTCGAAAGCGGCTCTCGCGGCCGCCACCGCACGGTCGACATCCTCTGCCGTTCCGTGCGCTACCTCATAGAGTGCTTCGCCCGTTGCGGGGTTCCGAACCAGGAAGGTGGCTCCGTCGCTCGCGGCGACATCCTGTCCGTCAATGTGAAGCAGTCGCTGTTCAACCACGTGGAAGATCTCCAGTCAGTGAGAAAAGTCGCTCAGCGTTTTCGTGCGCGATGAGCTTGAATGCGTTTGAAGGAATGTCTACGCCTTCAAGCTGGGAGGTAAGTGCCCCGCCCGCCATATCGAAGGGCACATCGGTGCCGAACATCACCCGGTCAGCGCCGGCCTGCTCGATCAGCCACTGCGCGGCTGCAGGCAGGTGCGTCAGGGTGTCGTAGTGGAACCGCCTCAGGTACGTGCTCGGCGCATGGGCGGCACCAGCGGTCTCGCTGCGCACCCGGTGTCCGTGATCGAGTCGGCCGATCTGGTACGGAAGGTGACCGCCGCCATGCACCAGCACCAGCTCGAGCTCAGGAAGCGCGTCGAGGGTACCCGAGAAAATGAGGCGGGATGCGGCTAGAGCCGTCTGCCAGGGGTTGCCTTCGAG
Source organism: Microbacteriaceae bacterium (assembly GCA_030840105.1). Taxonomy (GTDB): domain Bacteria; phylum Actinomycetota; class Actinomycetes; order Actinomycetales; family Microbacteriaceae; genus JAUZGC01. The sequence continues at coordinate 4,542 of JAUZGC010000208.1, read as the reverse complement.
ATTGGTGAGGTAGAAATCGTCGAGCCCCGGAGTGGAGCCCACGTAATACGGGTGCAGAATCGCGGGGACGCCCAACGCCTGAATTGCTTCGAGCACTGGGCGGATACCGGCATCATCGAGGGGCGTCCCCTCGACGTGCGATCCAAGCTGCACGCCCCTGAGCCCGAGCACCTCGACGGCACGGTGGAGCTCGGCAATCGCGCCGCTCGGATCCTGCATCGGAAGTGTCGCCACACCCGCGAACCGATCGGGCGCTTGCGCCACCATGTCGGCCAACGCATCGTTGATCACTGCGGATGCGCTGCGAGCGTCATCCGGATTGAGTCCGTAGTTAAGGAACGGTGGCGCGACGGACAGCACAGCGAAGTCGATGCCGTCCTCATCCATCTTCGCCAGCCGCGCTTCCACATCATGGAACGCAGGGGCCAGCGGATAGCGGTAGCCCTGCCGGTGGACCACCCAGGGTGAGCCGCCACGATCTTCGATCGTCACGCCATCCGGAGCGGTCCCTTCGCGCATCATGGCGACCAGCGCCGGCGGGATGACGTGCGCGTGAACATCGATTACCTTCACAGCGCTGCCAGAACCTCTTCGCCGGTGCCGACCCAGCCGAACGCCTGACGGATGATCGCAAGCGCCGGCTCGTGCAGGGTGCGGTCCATCGTGTCCACGCAGTCCTCCACGACAACCACGGAGTAGTCGCGCGCGTTTCCGGCGATGGTGGTCGCGATCACGCAGCTGCTGGTGTTCACGCCGGTCAGCAGGATCGTGTCGATGCCGTGGCTCCGAAGAACGAAGTCGAGGTCGCTTGCCATGAATGCGTCGTAACGCCGCTTGGTGCGCACGTAGATGTCGCCAGGGCCGACGAGGGACGGCATCACATCGAGCCCGGGGCTGCCCGGCAGCTGGTGGTTGAGGACGTTCGCACGGGTCGCGTCCGTCCCCGCGACGGCTTTCCACCACGGGTTCGACGCGATCTCCTCGACATCGTTGTATGACGTCACGACATGCACGATGGGAATGGATCGGCGGCGCGCCTCAGTGATGAGCTCGGCGTTCGCGGCGGTCACCCGAGCCGCAGCGTCTGCGTTCAGCGGCATCGTCGCGACGGCCGGATCGAGGTGGCCGCGATGCATGTCAATGGTTACAACCGCGGGGTGGCGGCCCGCGAAGTTCGGAAGAGTTGATGTCATCGGGTGGTTTCCTTCGGGTGTGGACGGCGTTCGATTGAACCCGTATAGGTGACGTAGTCGACGTAGTCTTCGGCTGGAACACCGTTGACACGGTCCAGGAGCCAGTCGGCCGTGTAGGCGAGCCAGTTGGGACCGGATGCCACCGAGGGCGTCGGCAGCGAGAGAGCGTGCCTACCCTGCTCGTAGACCAGCAGGGCAGAAGCACCACCGGCGTCGCGAGCAAGGTCGTAGCTGTGCTCGATCGGCGACAGTTCGTCGGCGTCGCCGGCTACGACGAGCCACGGCACGGTCATCCCGCCCATCAGCGGACCGAGGTCGATCTGCTCGGCCATGCTGTCGAACGCCGCCTCGTCATGTTCCAGGCCAGACATCCACATGTATCGCGCCTTGAACGACGGGGACGCTTCCTCGAAGATGGCGTGCCCGCCCGGCTCGTGACAGACCAGACCGGCGACAGCACCCTTGAGTTGGGGCTGGGTCGCGGCGATCTGCGACATCCAGTACGAGCCGAACGACAGTCCGAACCCGACAATCTTGTCGTTGTCCACTTCAGCGCGATTCCGACACCAGTCGAGGATCACGTCGCCGGCATCCACCCACGCGTTCGGGGTGAAGACAACGCCGCGGATCGGCGCCTCACCCTGGCCAGGTCCGTCGAAGGACAGCACGGCGAATCCGCGCTGCAGAAGCTTGTCGCCGTAAAGGTTCACGTTCAGTTCCTTGGCCGCGTCCATGCCCCCGCAGGCGATGACCGTCTGGATCGCTCCGCCGGAGTAGTTCGGCGGCAGGTGGAACCAGGCCGGAATGTACGAGTCACCGAAGGGGATCTCGACTCGCTCGACGTGATGGTCGGCGAGCCTTCCATACGCCGCGTAGCACTGGTTCTTGCGGTCGTCGATCGCAATCAGCTCGGCCGTCGTCTCCCAGATCGGCCATTCCGCCGTCGCGAAGAGCAGCGCTGCGTGGAAGTAGTGCTCCCTGGCCGAGACCACGTGGCCGGATGCCTCTGCTTCGACTGCGAGCCGCTCACGTCGCTCGGCCAGCTGCAGGAAAACCGGAGTGAGATCCGAGAACTTCGAGATGCGGGATCGCGCGACCGCGAAGTCGGGATTCGCGTCGACGCCCATGGGTCGCAGGGTGTATGCGATGCGTGGCTGATCCCATTCCAGGCCGTCAGTGCGGAGGACCGAATCGATAACCCACCTCTGGTCGTGCCAGCGTCGGGGTCCAGACTTGTCAGTGATTGGGTGCGTTTCAGTGACCACTTGCGACCCGCGCATTCGAGAGCTCGTTTGGCCGGACGAAGAGCATGGCAATCACACCAGCAACAGGCAGGACCGTCAACTGCCAGAGGCCCGCACCGCCCCACCCGGATGCGCCCACCAGAGCCGAGAAGAGATACCCGGCGAGCGATGCTGGAATGTAGAAGGTCGTCACGAAAATACCGGAGGCGCGTCCGATCATGTGTGGTCGTACTGAGCGCTGGAGCCCCGCGTAGATGCCCACGAAGCAGAATCCGCTCGCGATGGCTCCCTCACCGAACGCGAGAATGTCCTGCGCCCATGTGCTCGTCGGCCCGTTGAAGATCAGGAACCCGATCACGCTCCCGACGAGGAGGGCGACGATGAGTACGGTGCGCTGATTGATCTTGTCGCTGAGGTAGCCCGCCGGCAAACCGACCATTGCACCCAGACCGAACATGCTGGCGGCGAAGCCCGCATCCGACAAGTTGAATCCCAACTTGGTCTGAAGGAACGTGGGGTAAAGCCCGATGAACCCGTACATCGCCAATCCGACGACCGCTGCGGTTACGCCGAGGGCAATCACATTCCTATTAAGGAGCCGTTCGGGCACGTGGTCATAGGTGAGCGCACGCTGCAGCTCGGATGACCCTTCCACTTGCTCGGTGAATCGCTTGCGGATGAGTGCCCAGATCAGGACCAGGAAGACGAAACCCAGGATGCCGTACACGACGAATGGCGCCTGCCACTTCCCGAAGGCGATGGCGACCTTCGATCCGAGAAGTGGGCCGAGGAAGCCGCCCAGACCGTACGCAAAGTTCAACCCGCCGATGGCCAACGCCCGATTGGCGAAGAAATATGCGCCGAGGGCCGAGAATAGTGCGGCGTTCTGCATCGCCTCACCGACACCGGTGAGGGCACGGAACAGGGTCATGTCGAAGAATCCCGTTGCCACGGCGGTCAGCAGTGTGAACAGTGAATAGATTCCGATGCCGATGAGGATGACGTTCTTCCGAGAAACCCGGTCGAGCAGGAATCCAGTTGGCACTCCGGCGATTCCGATTCCCAGGGTGAAGATGGTGGCGGTGAGCCCGCCCTGAGCCAGCGTGAAGCCCAGGCTCTTGCTGATCTGAGGAAGCAGGACGGGGAACACCTGTCGGTCCATCGCATTGATCACATATGACAATGCGACGATGACAAAACTGGTGATCGCTACGGAGCGGGTCAGGCGCGCATAGCCGGACTTCGCTTCCCCATTCTTCTCGATCGTTGATGCTGTCACGAAGTGGCTCTCCTGCTCTCTGGGCGGTGCGCAACGGCGCTGCTGCCCTAAGCTACTTTTTATACAATCGCATATGCAAGGCGGCGGGCAAAACTTTACAAAGGGGAAACAATTTGACTAAGAAGCGCGTGGCGATCGGGTCACTCGGCGGAACCATCACGATGACCGCGAGCAGCACGGACAGCGGGGTTCGCCCCACCCTTGGCGCTGCCGACCTAGTGTCGGCGACCCCACGGCTCGCCGAGGTGGCGACCGTCAGCAGCACAACGCTTCTTCGCTTGCCAGGCGCTTCGCTGACCATGACCCACCTGCGTGACGTGCTCGACTGGGCTCAGCAGTCCGTCGACGATGGACATGACGGCGTCGTCCTCGTGCAGGGCACGGACACGATCGAGGAGACCGCGTACTTCTTCGACCTTCACTGGGATCGTCGACAACCACTCATCGTCACGGGTGCCATGCGTCAACCCGAAGCGCCGAGTTCAGACGGACCGGCGAACCTCGTATCCGCAGTCCTCGTTGCTGCAGACGACGCTTCGTGCGGGCGCGGAGTGCTCGTCGTCCTGAACGACCAGGTTCACGCAGCGTCTCGGGTGCGTAAGGCGCGCGCAAGTGGTGTCAACGCCTTCGAGTCCCCCTCCTTTGGACCTCTGGCCTACCTCGAGGAGAACCGCGTGGTTTTCGGCAACACGATCGACAGGATGCCACCCCTGCCCAGCCCCGGTCCGGCAGGCGCCGCCCAGGTAGCGCTGCTCGAGGCATCACTCGGGGATCGCGGTGAACTCTTGCAGCTTGCCATGGACGCCGAATTTGACGGAGCGGTCAT
>JAUZGC010000180.1 GCA_030840105.1 Microbacteriaceae bacterium | reverse complement strand
GGGCCGTGCGTGCTGGGTTGAGCAGCGAGCGCGCCCGCACGTAACGTGCGCACCCGCGCGCCCGGGCGCCCGGGCGCAGACGTTACGGGCGGGCGCAGACATCGGGGGGTGTGTTGGGTTGCGGCGGAGCGGGGCGGTTAGGTGTACTGCATGACGACGATGCCACGCGTCCCGGCAGACAGCGCCTCGTAGCTGTGTGCGATCTCGGCGGAGAACGAGAAGAAGTCGCCTTCGCTGAGATCGGTAACGCTCCCGTCGCCGGGGGAAACGCGCAGTGCGCCCTCGATCACGTAGACATGCTCGATGGAGCCGGGCAAATGCGGCTCCGACATCCTCGCGGGCCCGGGTTCCGTCTCCAGGAGTGAGATCTCAATGCCACGCAGCGGCCCGAGCGACAGGAGCATCTGTATTTGGTAACTGTGGCTCGAAGATTCCAGCCGCGTGCGGTCGCGGGGCGTGACGAGGCGGCTCAGGCCGTGAACGGATCCGATGAGACTGCCGATCGGAACACCGAACGCCCGCGCAACCGCCCACAGAGTCTCGAGACTCGGGTTGGATGTGCCCGACTCCAACTGCGCAAGCGTCGACTTGCCGATGTTGGCTGCTTTCGCCGCGTACGCCAACGACCAGCCTTTTTGATTGCGCAACCGGGCCACGTTCCGTGCCGCGGTCGCGCTAGCGGTCGCGTCGCTCGGAACTGCCTCGTGTGTCGTCTCGTCCAGCAAACCAGTCCTCCTGTACCCGTTGACAGGACAGCGTTGTTGGGCCAAACTGTCCCGCAGAGCAACACAAGCATACTGATCTAATGAACGTGGCGGAAGCAGTGGGACTTCAGGAGTTTGACCAGATTCGAGCTCACGCGGAGCCGGGTGGGGCCGCGGTCACTCGTCTGAGCCGGTCCGTCGGCAAGATCCCGCACGCGACGAGTCTCAACGCCCTCACCTCGCTCGATGTCGAGCGGGCATATGCGGAGGCCCGGCGCCTCGACAGGCTGGAGGAGTCAGGCAACCCGCGGGGTCCTCTGCACGGGGTCCCCATCCTCGTTAAGGACAACATCGATGTGGCGGGGCTGCCCACGACGAACGGATCGGCCGCCAACGACGGACTGCCCGCCCAGAGTGATGCGATCGTCATCCGGCGGTTGCGTCGTGCCGGCGCGCTGATTATCGGCAAAACCAACATGGATGAGTTGGCGCTCGGCGTCACCGGAGCGAATTCGCGGTATCCGCGCACGCTCAATGCCTGGGATCAGCACCGCCTCCCCGGTGGATCCAGTGGTGGGTCCGCCGTTGCGCTCGCTGCGGGCGCCGCCGAGGGAGCACTCGGGACGGACACAGGCGGATCGGTGCGCACACCCGCGGCATTCAACGGTGTGACCGCGTTGCGGCCGACGAGCGGACTGATTTCCCTGGAGGGCGTGACCCCGCTCAGCCCTCGCTTCGACACCGTCGGTCCGATGGGACGCGACATCCGAACGGTCGAGCGGCTGCTCGGCGTGCTCTCCAAGCCGCTGCGCGGGCAGCGCACGGCCCTGACCGCGTACCCACACGGCGATCACGACCGTCCTCTGCGCGGCCTTCGCATCGGTATCCCCGAGGCGCACTTCTTCAGCAGCGCAGATCCGGATGTCGCAGCCGTTGTCATGACCGCGGCGAACCAGTTCGTCACCCTGGGGGCGACCCTTGTCGACGTCGTCCTGGACGGCGCGGAGCGCGCGTCGGCCACGACGTCGACGATGATGCTCGCCGACGGATATTCATTCCACAAGGACCTGGTCGACGCCGATCCCCGCGTCATCGATCCCGCCGTCCAGGAACGCATCGAGTTGGGCCGGGATGTGACGGTCTCCGAATATCGCGACGCCCTTGACTGGATGTCGACATGGAGCGATCGCGTCACCGGCACGTTCGAGTCGGCCGACCTGTTGCTGGTGCCCACGACCCCGATGGTCGCACCGCGCATCGGTGAGGACGATCGCGAACTCGACACCGTGCGGCGGGTGACCCAATTCACCTTTCCGTGGAGCCTCGCCTGCGTGCCGGCGCTACAACTGCCGTGCGGCCTCGCGTCCGACATGCCGGTTGGCATGCAACTCGTCAGTCCCAGGGGATCCGACGTCTCGCTCCTGCGCGTCGCAGCGCTCTACGAGCGTGAAACACTCTGGAATGATGCATTCCACACGCTCAACGCGCACCTCTTCCCAGGCGCGGCATCCGATTTCGAAGGAAGTTCATCGTGACCCAACAACGAGTTCTCATCACCGGCGGTTCAATCGGAATCGGTGCTGCCACCGCCTCGAAGTTCGCCGCCGCGGGCTACAGCGTCGTCATCGCCGACGTCCTGGACAGCGAAGGTGAGGCCCATGCGGCCGAACTCGTGCGGTCGGGGTTCGACGTCGAATTCGTGCACATGGATATGGCATCCGCTTCGGACGTGACCGAGGGTGTTCGGGCGACCGAGCGCGACGGATTCGACGCGGTCATCGCTAATGCGGGAATCGCGCGGCTGACTCCCTTCCTCTCCCTGGGCGAGGAGTCGTGGAAGCACACCATGGACGTGAACCTCGAGGGCACGAGGCGGGTTTACCAGGCCGCGCTGCCCGCAATGATCGCGAAGGGTGGCGGAAGCCTCGTGGCGCTCACCTCCATCAGCGGTGTCGCGTACGGCTGGGGCGAGCACGCGCACTACTCGACCTCCAAGGCGGCACTCGTCGGTCTCACCCGCGCCGTCGCCGTCGAGTTCGGCGGCCGCCAGGTCCGCGCCAACGCGATCGCGCCCGGATTCATCAGGACCGCTCAGTCGCTCGATGAGGTCAATTCCATGGGTGCGGCGGGTATGGTGGGCGCGGCCGACCGAGTTCCGCTCGGCCGCATCGGGGATCCGGATGACGTCGCTGACGTGGTCGTGTTCCTCGCGTCAGACGCGGCGCGGTACATCAGTGGCCAGGTCATCGTCGTCGATGGCGGGCTCCTGGTCAAGCAGTAGCAGTACTCCTGATCAAGCATCGACAGCCAGGACCGAAAGGCTCGAATCGTGAAAAACTTGGCCGGGTACCTCTACGAGGAATCCCTCCCCGCTGGATCCACGCTGACCGTAGCCGCCGACTCCCAGGGGCGCGAATTCAGTGCCAGGCTCGTGCGGCTCACCGGTCCGCGCGGGGACTTCAGGGAGCGCTCGCCGTGGTTCGGCACGGAGCCGGTGCCCGGCACCGAACCCGTCACGAATCTGCGGGCGAGCCAGCTGACACGTGCCGGTTCGTACGCCCACACCGCCCCGACGCCCTCGATTCTCGGCGAACACGGGATGTCGCTCATGCTGTGGATCTGGCCTGGCATGCTGCCCACCCCCGGCGAAGCGACCCTGCTCAGCCAGGAGTGGAAGTCGTCCGGAATCCAGCTCGCTCTCGAATCGTCCGGGCACGTCGTCGTGCACGTGTGGGACGGTGACGAGCGGATCCTCATTCAGAGTGACGGCGTCGTTGCCGCTCGCGCGTGGAGCGCGATCGCCGTGACGATCGATCCGCGCACCGGGCGCATCGACCTCGTGGTGGCGAACCGGTCCGAGCTGGGTGCGCTCGCCGTCACGCCGACGCACGCTCCCGGCACCGACATCCCGGGCCTGCCACAGGAGAGCGCACCGATCGTCCTCGGTGCGAGGCGTGCGGGCAGCGGCACGGGCGCGGAGCCCGAGCCCGAGCCCGTGGGTATCTTCAACGGAAAGATCGACCGGCCCCGCGTGTGGGGCCAGGCGATGTCGGCGGCCGAGCTGGCCGACGTCGTCCATGGCCGCGAGGCCCTCGCTTCCCCGCTGGCCGAATGGATCTTCGGCGCCGCGCCCGACACCCCCGCCGGAGCCGAGACCGGCGTTGACCGGTCAGGCAACGGCAACCACCTGACGCTCGTGAACCGCCCCCAGGTGGGCGTGACCGGGCACCTCTGGACCGGCGATGTCATCGATTTCCGGCAGTCGCCGGCGGAGTACTCCGCCGTCCGCCTGCACAGTGACGACCTGTCGGATGCCGGCTGGTCGCCGACGTTCAGCATGGCGCTTCCCGAGGCCCTCGACTCCGGCGTCTACGCCGTCGAGCTGAGTTGCACTGCTGAGACTGGCGCGGTCGAGCGGGACCTGATCCCCGTCTACGTCCGACCCAACGTGCGCCACAAGCCCAAAGCCGACGTGCTGTATCTGGCGCCGACCCTGACCTACCTCGCGTATGGCAACGACCGGCAGCACGCGACATCCGATTTCGGTGACATGACCGAATCGCGCCCACCCGGGCCGTACGAGGACTGGATCGATGCGAACCCGCAGTTCGGCTCGTCTCTCTACGACCCGCACCCGGACGGCGACGGGATCTCGTACTCGGCCTCGCGACGCCCTCTCGGCAACGTGCGCCCCGACTACGTTTCCTGGATCACGGGATGCCCGCGGCATTTCAGCGGCGACCTCGCCATTCTCTCGTGGCTCGAGCACTCGGGAATCGACTTCGACGTCGCAACCGACCACGACCTCCACCGCGAGGGGGTCGACCTGCTGGCGGATTACCCGGTCGTCATCACCGGCAGCCATCCTGAGTACGTCTCGCGCCGGATGCTGGACGGCCTGGCCGACTACCTGAGCGGACCGGGGCGCCTCATGTACCTCGGCGGCAACGGGTTCTACTGGGTCACGGGCGTCTCCGACGACGGTTCGATCGAAGTGCGCCGCGGCCACGCGGGCACGAGAGTCTCTGAGACGCTGCCGGGCGAGGACGTCCTCGCCGTGTCATCCGAGGTCGGCGGTCTCTGGCGTCATCGGGGCAGGTCGCCCAACGAGCTCGTCGGGATCGGGTTCGCCGCACAGGGCTGGTCCGGTGGCGCGGCCTACGAGGTCGCGTCCGGCGTGCCGGCCGACATCCACCGACTGGTGTTTGGGGACCTGCCAGCCGGGACCGTCTTCGGCGGCTTCGGATCCCTCGGCGGAGCCGCAGGTGACGAGGTCGACCGCTTCGACACCAGGCACGGCTCGCCCGCGAACACCATCGTGCTCGCCTCGTCGCAACAGTTCACGGATGTATTCCAACCGGCCGTCGAGGACCACCTGACGATCACGCCGGGAATCGGCGGTTCGCAGAACCGGGACGTGCGCTCGGATATGACGTACCTGAAACACGAGGGCGGTGGGTCGGTCTTCTCGGTCGGCTCGATCAGCTGGACATCCTGCCTCCCGGTCAACGACTTCGACAACGACATCGCTACGGTGGCCACGAATGTGTTGAAGGCCTTCGTCAGCGGGGCGCTCTGATGGCCCAGCTTCAGAGTCGCTCCGCGATCGTCACCGGGGCCGGCGGAGGGATCGGCCGCGCCACGAGCCTGCGGCTGGGAGCCGAGGGCGCCCGGCTCCTGCTGACCGACTTTGACGGTGATCGCCTCGAGGAGACCGTCGCGCTGGCCCGGGAGGCCGGTTATGTCGTCGACGGCTTCGTCGGCAGCGTGACGGATCCCGCGACGGTCGCCGAGCTTGTCGACCGCGCCATTGCGCAGTACGGCGGGGTCGACATCCTCGTCAACTGCGCCGGGATCCTGCACTCGGAGTCCGTGCGCGACCTGCGGCTCGACGACTGGAATCGCGTGCTGGAGGCCAATCTCACGAGCGTGTTCCTGACCTGCCAGGCCGTGCTGCCGAGCATGATGGATGCCGGCTACGGCCGCATCATCAACGTCGCGTCGCAACTCGCGCTCGTCGGCGCCCCCGGTCACAGCGCGTACGCGGCCTCGAAGGCCGGCATGATCGCCTTCACCAAGTCACTCGCCCGCGAAGTATCGCCACTCGGAATCACCGCGAATTGCATCGCCCCGGGTCCCATCGACACCCGGATGCTGAACCCGGGCGGCGAGGTCTCGTGGACGAGCGAGCGGATCAACCAGCTTCCGCTTCGCAGGATCGGCAGGCCGGAGGAGGTCGCCGGGACCGTCGTGCTGCTCGCGAGTGAGGTGGATGGCGCGCTGTACACCGGCCAGACCCTCGGCCCTAACAGCGGCGACGTAATGTAGTTGGTCCGGCATGTTTGCGGCGACGCTGTGTGACAGAGACGCTGTTTGCGGGGGACTTGTGTTCGATAGAGAGAGTTGTTGAGTTATGAAGGACATCCAGGTTTCGTTCGGCGTCGACTTCGATGCGGTGGCGGGTTGGCTCGGCTCATACGGGGGCGAGGATTCTCCCGCCGACATCTCCCGTGGGGTTTTCGCCGGCGAAGTCGGCGTGCCCCGTCTGCTCACGCTCTTCGAGCGGTATGACATCACCTGTTCCTGGTTCGTCCCCGGCCACTCGATCGAGACGTTCCCGGCCGAGGTCGAGCGTATTGTCGCCGCCGGCCACGAGATCGGGCTGCACGGATACTCGCACGAGAACCCGATCTCGATGTCGCTCGACCAGGAGCAGGCCGTGCTCGAGAAGAGCCTGGAGCTCGCCCAGCGATTCACCGGCAAGCGGCCCACCGGTTACGTCGCACCGTGGTGGGAGTTCTCCGACAACACGGCGCAGCTCCTCATCGACGCCGGCATCGAGTACGACCACAGTCTCATGCACAACGACTTCCTCCCGTACTACGTGCCGACCGGCGCGAAGTGGACGCCCATCGACTACGACGCCCCAGCGGCCGACTGGATGAAGCCGATGAACCGTGGCGAGCCGACATCCCTCGTCGAGATCCCCGCCAACTGGTACCTTGACGACCTTCCGCCGATGATGTTCGTCAAGAAGTCGCCGAACAGCCACGGTTTCGTAAACCCCCGTGACATCGAGCAGCTCTGGCGCGACCAGTTCGACTGGGTCTACCGCGAAATGGACTATGCGGCCTTCACGATCGCGATCCACCCGGATGTCAGCGGCCGGCCGCAGGTGCTGCTCCTGCTGGAGCGGCTGATCGAATACATCAACGGCCACGCCGGAGTGACCTGGAAGACCTTCCACGACATCTCCACGGACTTCAAGGCTCGCAACCCCCGCTAGTTGAGATTGAGTGCCCGTTCCGGCGTGTCTGCGCCCGCGCGAGGCATCTGCGCCCGCGCGACCGGGCGCCCACGTGCCGCGCGGGCGCAAACCCGTGATCGAACGGGCACTATCACGCGTGGGTGCTCAGGCGAGCTTGGCGAGCGTCTTCTGGAGGCTCTCGATCACGCGGTCCCTGGCGACCTGCTCAGCACGGTCGGCATCACGTGAGCCGAGCGCGGTCACGAGTTCCTCGTGGCCCGAGATGGATGCCCGCACCTCGTCGTCTGACAGGAACCCGGCGATGCGGTGGATGAAGTAGTGCTGGCTGTTCCGGTGGATCTGCTCGGCGAGCAGCCGATTGCCCGCCGCGGTGATCACGAGCTCGTGGAATTCCTCGTTGCCGGCCAGGAGCT
>JAUZGC010000169.1 GCA_030840105.1 Microbacteriaceae bacterium | reverse complement strand
GAGGTGGGTTCGGAACAAGCTCGACCCTGACCCTCGCGGACTCCGAAGCGTTGACCTCGTCCGTCAGCACGCCCGACATCAAGGCCGTTGCCGCCGAGAAGTCGCAGCCGATGGCACTCACCGCCGGCACCACGAACTGGACGACCACGGTGACCGGGGTGACAACCGACTGGTTGTCGGTTCGCGCTCGAACCCTGGCTTCCGGCACCTTCATCACGGCCGCGGATGTCACGGATTCGGCTTCGGTCGTGGTTCTCGGCTCGCAGACGGCAACCCAGCTGTTCGGCTCAACCAATATCGTCGGCCAGACGGTCACCGCAAACGGCAAGACATTGACGGTCATCGGGGTCCTCGCCTCGGTGGGATCGAATTCGTCGACCAGCCTCGATGACGTCGCCATCGTCCCGATGTCGACGGCCGCCAACGAATTGATCGGTGGCGCAACCAGCTCCAGCATCTCGACGATGTACATCGAGGCGAAGTCGAGTGCGCAGCTCTCCGCCGCATACCAGGAAGCGGATTCCCTGCTCCTGAACCTGCACGGGATCACGAACGCGGCCAACGCTGACTTCACGATCAGTAGCCAGGACGCGCTCGTGAGCACGGCGACCTCGGTCTACCGCACGCTCACGGTGCTCCTGACCGGCATCGCCGGGCTGTCCTTGCTGGTCGGCGGAATCGGCGTGATGAACATCATGCTCGTTTCGGTCACCGAGAGGACAAAGGAGATCGGCCTTCGCAAGGCCCTCGGCGCTCCGCCGTGGGCAATCCGACGCCAATTCCTCATCGAAGCGGCCATCCTCGGCCTTTCGGGCGGCCTGCTCGGCGCGATCCTGGGTGTCGTATCGGCCTGGTTGCTCCCAGGAGTGATCGGCAGTTCAGTCGTGATCTCCCCCGCTGCGGTCGGAGTATCGATCGGAGTCGCGATTGTGATCGGTGTGACCTTCGGTGTCTACCCCGCCACCCGCGCAGCAAGACTCGCGCCGATCGACGCACTGCGGTCGGAGTGACGGTCATGGTCGAGACGAGAAGCAATCCAGTGAACCAGCACAAGTCACATGTAACAACGGAGAAGATTATGAAGCGAACCACATCATTCGGACTCAGGCGTGCGAGCGTGATCGCCGTCACCCTGGCAGCCGGCGCGCTGCTCCTCAGCGGATGCGCCGCGACGGCAACCGCGACCCCCGCTACGTCAGCTGCGGGCGGTTCCGCGAGTTCCGCTCCGTCTGGTCAGCCGGCAGCTGGCCGGGGCGTCTCGGGCCTGATCGCCTCCGTCTCCGATGGGACCCTTCAGGTACAGAGCGGAACCACCCAGACGGCGGTCACCTACACCGCTTCCACGACGGTCACGCAGGCGGTCGACGTCGCAGCTTCGGCTGTGACCGTCGGATCGTGCGTCATCGGAATTACGACACCGAGCGCGGCCGCGGCTTCGACTGTGGCGATCAGTGCGGCCGTCAATGGAAAATGTGAAGCGCCGGCTGGGCGCGGAGGTGGCGCTCCTGGCGGAGGCCAGGGTGGCGTCCGTCCGTCGGGTGCGCCGGGTGCTGGCGGCGGTACCCGCCCCAGCGGCGCGCCTGGAGGCGGCGGATTCACTCCGCCCGTCGCCGGCATGGTCACCGCAGTCACGGGCACTGACATCACCGTTTCCACCACCTCGCAGAGCGGATCATCGGGGACCGGGACGATCAAGCTCGACGGGAACACGAAGTACACCACCGCACAGGCGGCGACTTCGGCTGCTCTCGTCGTGAACAAGTGTGTTGCCGCAACCGGCACCGCCGACACCTCCGGAAACTTCGCCGCGACCGCGCTTGCGATCACGGATCCCGGAGCGAACGGCTGTGGTCTGGGCGGACGCCCGGGTGGCGCGAATGGCTAATCCTGACGCGACCTCTGGTCGCGGGAAAGAGTCCCTCACATCGAAGCAGCGCGGGAGGCGCAGGCGTCGGCGGAACGTGACGCTTGCGGTGGGCGCTGTGGTGGCACTGTGCGCGGCAGGTGGTGGAGTCGCCTATGCGGCGACTCAGGGATCCCCCGCCGACAACTACCGCACAGCAACGGCATCGATCGGAAATGTCACAGAGACAGTCAGCCTGAGCGGAACGATCGCCTCGGTCAACCGTCGTGATGCTGCCTTCCAGGCGTCCGGCACGGTGGGTTCGATCAACGTCACGGTCGGTCAGAAGGTGGCCGCGGGCGCTACGCTTGCCTCTCTCGACCCGGCCAGCCTCACGGCAGCGTTGACTGACGCTCAGGACACGGTGACCAAAGCCACCCAGACCCTGACGGATGACCTGGCGTCGCAGACCGCGGCCGCCACGACGACCACGACCACGACGAAGACGACCACGACGACGGCGAAGGTGACCACCCCGGCTCCGTCGAGCACGCAGTCGAGCGCGTCATCAGCTGCGACATCCGCGATTCAAACCGCGGCGAAGGCGGTCACGGCGGCTCAGCAGAAACTGCTCGCGGAGTACACGGTTGCGGCTAATTCACTGACCGCGACCCAGGCGCTCGTCACCGCATCAGACCCAACCTGCCAGCCGTTCCTCACCGCATCGCTGAGCAGCACCTCGTCGTCGAGTGGCTCGACCTCGACGACGACCGGGTCGGGCTCGACGTCCACGCCGACGCCGACGCCAACGCCGACGCCTGCGCCGGCCCCGACCCCTGACCCGCTGACCGCGGCCCAGAAAGCACTGGCAGATTGCCAGAGCGCGATCACCGGGGTTCTCACGAGCCAGCAGGCGACGTCGGCGGCACAACAGCAGGTGCAGACGCTCGCGACGGCACTGAACACCGCGGTCGCGGCACTCACCACGGCCTTGCAGAGCGGAACAAGTGGCGCACCCTCCGGCGGCGCCTCGGCTCCGACCCAGCCGAGCGCGCCGGCTCCAGCGGCTCCAGCGGCTTCGGCGGCTCCAGCGGCACCCGCGTCGGCTCCCAGTGGCTCGGGCGGCGGTTCTGGTGCCGGCACCACGCCCGCTACCGCGGAGACGATCGTTGCTGACGAGGCCGCGATCACCGCGGCTAACGCCCAGCTCACGATCGCACAGAACGATCAGTCTCTGGGGAACCTGACCAGCCCGATCGCGGGGACCGTTGCGGCGATCGCGATCACTCCTGGCTCGAACGTGTCGGCGGGGTCGACCACGCAGGTCATCACGGTTATCGGCGATGGTGGTTATGTCGTGAACTCGACGGCGACGGTGACGAATGTGTCCAAGCTGAAGGTGCAGCAGCCAGTGACGATCGCGGTTGTCGGCTCATCGAAGCAGCTCGCCGGTACGGTGAGTTCGATCGGGCTGATGAACGTGTCGACATCGACATCGCCCTCGTACAACGTGACGGTCGCGGTCACCGACAAGACGGCGACGTTGCTCAACGGCACGTCGGCGAAGCTGACGGTCACCGCCAGCACCGCGACGAACGTGCTGAGCGTACCGACGTCTGCGCTCCACCGGAGCGGCACGACGTACTCGGTCGACGTCTTGAAGAACGACCAGTCGGTGCCAACCACCGTCAAGATCGGTGCGAGCGGCACTCAGACGACGGAGATCACCTCCGGTCTGAGCAAGGGCGACGTCATCATTCTCGCGGACCTCTCCTCCACGGTCGGCATCTCGAGCACCACGACGTCAACGAGCACCGGGCTCTCCGGACTCGGTGGCTCCACCACGACCACCGGTAGGGGCGGTTTCGGTGGAGGAGCCGGCGGAGCGGCACGTCCTGGTGGCGGCGCTGCAGGGGGCGCTACCGGCGGCGGCGCCGCCCGGACCGGAGGCTGAGAGGAAGTCTGAGATCCACAGTGCCGGGGCCTCGGGTGGCCCCGGCATTGTGCTGTCCGGAGACTTGAGTCGAGGTGACTCAAGTTTTGTTGAATCGACTTGACAAAGGCATTCGCAGGTTTCAAACTTGAGTACGCGAGGCTCAAGTCTCGCACTGTTGTGCTGGTGGCGCCGCGTCGAAACCAGCAGAGAAAACGTGTGCTGGTCCCGACCAACTCGACCAGCGACAGAAGGAGTACGCACACATGTCACGTGCAGTAGGAATTGACCTGGGAACGACCAACTCTGTTGTGGCGGTGCTCGAAGGTGGCGAACCCACCGTCATTGCCAACGCCGAGGGGTTCCGTACGACGCCATCCGTCGTCGCGTTCACCAAGGACGGCGAGGTTCTCGTCGGTGAGACCGCCAAGCGTCAGGCGGTCACGAACGTCGACCGCACCATCGCGTCGGTCAAGCGCCACATGGGCACCGACTGGGCCGTGGAGATCGACAGCAAGAAGTACACGCCCCAGGAGATCTCCGCACGCATCCTGGCCAAGCTCAAGCGTGACGCCGAGCAGTACCTCGGCGACACCGTGACGGATGCCGTCATCACGGTTCCGGCATACTTCAACGACGCCGAGCGCCAGGCCACCAAGGAGGCCGGCGAGATTGCGGGCCTCAACGTGCTCCGCATCATCAACGAGCCGACCGCGGCCGCGCTCGCCTACGGCCTCGACAAGGGCAAGGAAGACGAGCTGATCCTCGTCTTCGACCTCGGTGGCGGAACGTTCGATGTCTCCCTGCTCGAGGTGGGCAAGGACGACGACTTCTCCACGATCCAGGTTCGCGCAACGGCCGGTGACAACCGCCTCGGTGGCGACGACTGGGACCAGCGCATCGTCGAGCACCTCATCAAGAAGTTCAAGGACACCACCGGTGTCGACGTCTCCAAGGACAAGATCGCCCTGCAGCGGCTCAAGGAAGCATCAGAGCAGGCCAAGAAGGAGCTCAGTTCGTCCATGTCGACGAGCATCCAGCTTCCATACCTCTCCCTCACGGAGAACGGTCCGGCCAACCTCGACGAGACCCTCACGCGCGCCCAGTTCGAGCAGATGACCAGCGACCTGCTCGACCGCACGAAGAAGCCGTTCCAGGATGTCATCCGCGAGGCGGGCATCAAGGTCTCCGACATTGCGCACGTCGTGCTCGTCGGTGGATCGACCCGCATGCCGGCCGTGAGTGAGCTCGTCAAGCAGGAGACCGGCGGCAAGGAGCCCAACAAGGGTGTCAACCCGGATGAGGTCGTCGCCGTCGGGGCTGCCCTTCAGGCCGGCGTGCTCCGCGGTGAGCGCAAGGACGTCCTGCTCATCGATGTCACCCCGCTCAGCCTCGGTATCGAGACCAAGGGCGGCATCATGACCAAGCTCATCGAGCGGAACACCGCGATCCCGACCAAGCGAAGCGAGACCTTCACGACCGCGGATGACAATCAGCCGTCCGTTGCGATCCAGGTCTTCCAGGGCGAGCGCGAATTCACCCGCGACAACAAGCCGCTCGGCACCTTCGAGCTGACCGGGATCGCACCGGCTCCGCGAGGCATCCCGCAGGTCGAGGTCACCTTCGACCTCGACGCCAACGGCATCGTGCACGTGTCCGCGAAGGACAAGGGCACCGGCAAGGAGCAGTCGATGACCATCACGGGCGGCTCGTCGCTGCCCAAGGAAGACATCGAGCGCATGGTGCGCGAGGCGGAAGAGCACGCCGCGGACGACAAGAAGCGTCGCGAGACCGCCGAAACCCGCAACACGGCAGAGCAGCTCGCCTACTCGATCGACAAGCTGATCAAGGACAACGAGGACAAGCTGCCCGAGGACGTCAAGAACGAGGTCCAGGCGGACGTTGACGCGCTCAAATCGGCACTCGCCGGAGACGACGACGAGGCCGTGAAGACGGCGTTCGACAAGCTCAACGCGAGCCAGGGCAAGCTGGGCGAGGCCATCTACGCCACAAGCCAGGCGGATGCCGCGGCGAGCGGTTCGGCGGATGGCGCTGCGGATGCCCCGGCCGAGGACGCGAACTCGGATGAGGATGTCGTCGACGCCGAGGTTGTCGAGGACGAGGACCCGTCGGCAAGCACCGGAACCGCTGGATCTGGCAGGTAGTCGATCATGGCAGACAAGAAGAACCAGACGCCGGATGATGGCCCGGAGCCGGAGCGCGAGGACCAACAGGGGGCCGAGTCCGGCCCCGACCTCGCCCACGAAGAGCTCGTCGATGTCGGCCCGGTTGATGACGAGGAGCGGACCGACCTCGATGAGTTGCTGAGCGATGAAGACCTGGACGTGCTCTCCGGCCAGGTGACCGCCGAGGAACTCGCCGCCGAGCGTCTTGCCGACCTTCAGCGCGTGACGGCCGAGTACGCCAATTACCGCAAACGCACCGAGGCCAACCGTGAGGCCGAGCGCGAGCGCGCCGTGAGCGACACCGTCAAGGGGTTGCTCCCGGTGCTCGACGACCTCGATCGCGCGGACAAGCACGGTGACCTCGAAGAGGGCAGCGCGTTCTTCGCCATCGCAGGGAAGCTGCGTTCGGCGGTTGAGCGCCTTGGACTCACCGCGTTCGGCGCGCCGGGTGACCCGTTCGACCCGCAGGTGCACGAGGCGATCTTCCAGCAGCCGACCCCAGGCGTCGAGACGGACACCGTGGCCGACGTCGTCGAGACCGGCTACGTGCTCGGATCGACCCTGGTGCGTGCTGCCAAGGTCGTCGTCTCGGTGCCGGACAATGGCTAGCCAGGACTGGTTCGATAAGGACTTCTACAAGGTCCTCGGGGTCTCGAAAGACATCTCGCCGGCCGAGTTGAAGAAGGTCTATCGCAAGCTCGCGCGGAAGTATCACCCGGACTCCAACCCGGGGGATGCGACATCCGAGGCGAAGTTCAAGGAGATCAGCGAAGCGCACTCCGTGCTGAGCGACCCTGAACAGCGCAAGGAGTACGACCAGATTCGCGCGATGGGCTCTGGCGCCCGGTTCACCGCTCCGCATGGCGGGGCGCAGGGCGGCTTCGAGGATGTCTTCGGTGGCATGTTCGGTGACGGAAGCAGGCAGAGTTACACGTTCCAGCAGGGCGGCGGCGGCTTCGATGATGTCCTGGGGGGGCTCTTCGGAAACGGACGGTTCGGTTCGACGAGCGGCGGTTTCCGCGGCTACGGCGGGCCGAGCCGCGGCCGTGACATCGTGGCGACGACAACCATCGACTTCGTCACGGCGACCAAGGGCGACACGATCACCTTGCAGACGTCGGACGGGCGGCCCATCAAGGTCAAGATCCCGGCGGGCGTGGCCGACGGGCAGAAGATCAGGCTGCGCGGCAAGGGCGAACCCAGCCCGGATGGCGGGGAGACGGGCGACATCGTGCTCACGGTGACGGTGCGCAAGCACCCGGTGTTCGAGCGCGACGGACTCAACCTGCGAGTCGCGGTTCCCGTGACCTTCACGGAGGCCGCGCTCGGCGCGACTATCGAGGTGCCGACGCTCGGCGGCGACCCGGTCAAGCTTCGCGTCGCGCCCGGGACACCGAGCGGGCGGGTGCTGCGCGTCAAGGGGCGCGGAGTCTCGACCGCCAAGGGCACGGGCGACCTGCTTGCGATCGTGCAGATCGTGGTGCCGTCGCACCTGTCGAAGGATGCGGAGGATGCGCTCCGAGAGTTCGCGGAGAAACTTCCGGACGAGAACCCGCGCGACGACCTGATTGCGAAGGCGCGGGGCTGACGATGGACGAGCTCACCCAGGTGTTCGTGATCTCGGTCGCGGCGGATCTCGCGGGCATGCACCCGCAGACGCTGCGCCAGTACGACCGCCTGGGCCTCGTCAGCCCGACGCGCACCGCCGGCAAGTCCCGTCGCTATTCCATGCGGGACGTTGCGAAACTGCGGGAGGTTGCGCGCCTGGGCGCTGAGGGCGTGAGCCTGGAAGGCATCCGCCGCATCCTCGAACTTGAAGACCAGGTGAACGCACTCTCGTCGCGCGTGCGGGAGCTCGAGTCCGCGCTCGCCGACGAACTGCTCAATCGGCCGGGCCGGCGCGTTTTCGCGGCCGGTTCGGCCGGTGAGGTCACCTCGCTCAAGGCGGGCACTCGGATGCGTCGCAGCAATCAGGTTGTGGTGTGGCGTCCGTTCAACCACGAGTAGGCCGCCGGCCGTGCGTGCACGGATGCGTGCGAGGATGAGGGACCATGCAGCATCCGCCCGTCGAGCCGACCGGCTCCGCCTTCTCGTTCGATGACCTGCGGCGATACCCGGATGTCGAGGCGGCGAACCTGTTCGCATCGGATGCCGCCGACCGGCTGATCCTGGACACGGCGGCTCCCGCACTTGCGGCATCCGCACCCGGTGAGACGATCGTGATCGGCGACCATTACGGGGCGCTGACGCTCGGCGCCGCTGCGTTGCATGGGGTTCGCGGGTTGCGGGTGCACCAGGATCCGCTCGCTGGCGAACGCGCGCTCGCGAACAACGCGTCCGGGCGCGGCCTTGGCGACGCGTACGTCTCGCTTGGCCTCGACGCCGAGTTGCTCGATGGTGCGCGCGTCGTGTTGCTGCGGTTGCCGCGCAGCCTGGACGCCCTCGACGAGATCGCCGAGGCGATTGCGCGCTTCGCAGCGGCGGATGTCGCCATTTACGCCGGGGGCATGGTGAAGCATCTGACCATCGCCATGAACGACGTGCTCGGCCGGCACTTCGGCGAGGTGCGTGCGAGCCTCGCACGCCAGAAGGCCCGCGTGCTGACGGTCTCCTCTGCCGGTCGAGTAGCACTGTCTTCCTGGCCCCGCCGCGAATTCCACGCTGATCTGGACCTCTGGGTCTGCGCGCACGGTGCCGCGTTCGCCGGCACGAGGATCGACATCGGCACGCGACTGCTGTTGGAGGTGCTCGGTCAGGCGAGGCCGGATGCGGCATCCGCGATCGACCTCGGCTGCGGTACCGGCGTGATCGCTGCCGCGCTCGCGAAGGCGCGACCGGAGATCACGGTGCTGGCGACCGACCAGTCGGCCGGGGCCGCGGCATCCGCTCATGCGACCATGACGGCGAACGGCCTCGCCGACCGGGTGACGGTCGTGCGCGATGACGCGCTGTCCGCGCGGCCGGATGCGAGCGCCGAGCTGATCCTGTTGAATCCCCCGTTCCACATCGGTGCCGCGGTGCACGCGGGAGCTGCACTCAAGCTCTTCGAGGATGCCGCCCGCGTGCTCGAGCCCGGCGGAGAGCTCTGGACCGTGTGGAACTCGCATCTGGCCTACAAGGCCGCGCTGTCACGCCTGATCGGACCGACCCGTCAGGTTACGCGCAACGCCAAGTTCACCGTCACGGCGTCGACGCGTCGGTAGCGCGTCGTCCGCCGGCACGCGCCGTGCCATCGACCACAGCCGGCCAGCCGCCCAGCCGAGCATCACGATGACGAGCGCATTGCGCGTGGTGAGGATCGCGGCAGCGCCAGGGTTGCCTGCGACCAGCGGCAGGTACAGGATCGGGAAGACGGCCGTCGTGAGACCAGCGATGACGACCATGAGGATCGCGGGCGTCTTCCACTCGCGCCAGCCATCGCGGATGCCGAGTGCGATCACGGGTGCGATCCAGAGCATGTATTGCGGGGAGCCGACCTTGTTGAACACCACGAGTGCGGTCACGAGTGCAAGCGAACCGACCAGCAGCAACCCGGTTTCCGCGGCGCCCCTGCGCAGGGCGACCAGGATCAGTGTGAGGATCACCACGACGGCGATCAGCATCGCCGGGTCGGTGACGGCTGCCGCGATCGTGTCTCCCGGCCCTGACACCTCCTCGGTGTTGAGGTTCATGTTCTGCCAGATGTAGCTGCCCGGAACGCCCAGGACGCTCATCCAGAGCCAGGGGGTCGTGACAGGGGCCTCGAGCTGCAGCCCGCGATCCGATTGGGTGGACACGAACCCCGTGATGAATTGCATGCCGCCCAGTGCCGACACGAGAATGACGACCGCGATCGAGAATCCGACACCCGTGATGAGGACGGTCCATCGCTTGCGGCAGGCAACGACCAAGGTCAGGATCAGCGCCGCGGGCCACACTTTGATCCAGGTGGCGGCGCTGAGGATGAGCGAGGCGACGGCGGGCCGCCTCGCGATCAGGGTGAGTCCGATGACCACCATGGGCGCCGTTATCCCCTCCAGCCGCAGTAAGGCGACCGGACTCATGATCAGGAGGACGAGCATCCACCACCACGCTGCGCGGTAGCCGCGTCGCCGGGTGCCCCCGGTGGCCAGCGTATAGACGGATGCCGCGTTGAGCGCGGTCGTCATCAGGAACCACAGCAGCTGGTACAGCGCCGGACCGGCGAGTGCGGCAGCCACGATGGGCACGAGCGCGCCGACGGGGTAGACCCAGTCGACGGAGATGCCTTGCCACTGGCTGACATCGAGCCCCTCGATGGCCCAGGCGCGATAGAGCGGCAGGTCACCCAGAACGTCCCCGGCAAGAATGGTCGGCAGCAGCGCAACCAGGAACAGTGCATGCAGCCCAGCGAAGCCGCCGGCAAGAACCCTCGGCTTGGTGAGCCACACGGAGAGGGCCCGTGGTGCCGCAGGCCGACCCACACTGGCGGCCTGGTCAAGTAGTGCGGCCATGTGTCCCAGACTAGCGTTCATTGCATGCTAGCGATAAACTTGAGCCTCTTAGACTCAAGTTTTGCCCAGTCACCTCACGAAGGAGAAAGCGCCGACATGCAGCAGGGACAGCAGCCGCCACAGGAGGACGCCAAGAGTGCGCTCGAGCTGTACGGGATCAATCTCACCGAGATTGCCAAGAGGGGCAAGCTCGACCCTGTCATCGGACGCGATGCCGAGATCCGCCGCGTCAGCCAGGTACTGACCCGCCGCACCAAGAATAACCCGGTGCTGATCGGTGAGCCCGGCGTCGGTAAGACCGCGGTCGTCGAAGGCCTCGCGCAGCGTATCGTCGCCGGCGACGTCGCAGAGTCGCTCAAGGGCAAGCAGCTTGTGGCGCTTGATCTCGCGGCGCTCGTCGCCGGTGCGATGTATCGGGGACAGTTCGAGGAACGCCTCAAGGCGGTGCTCAAGGAGATCAACGACGCAGATGGCCAGATCATCACCTTCGTCGACGAACTGCACATGCTCATGGGTGCCGGCGGCGGAGAGGGCTCGGTCGCCGCATCCAACATGCTCAAGCCCATGCTTGCTCGTGGAGAACTGCGCCTCATCGGCGCGACGACGCTCAACGAGTACCGCGAATTCATTGAGAAGGATGCCGCGCTCGAGCGCCGCTTCCAGCAGGTGTTCGTGGGGGAGCCATCCGTCGAAGACACGATCGCAATTCTGCGCGGGCTTAAGGAACGCTACGAAGCGCATCACAAGGTCGCTATCGCCGACGCGGCGCTCGTCGCGGCGGCGAGCCTGTCGAACCGCTACATCACCGCGCGCCAGCTTCCGGACAAGGCCATCGACCTGATCGACGAGGCCGCGAGTCGCCTGCGCATGGAGATCGACTCTGCCCCCGTCGAGATCGACGAGTTACGCCGCAGCGTCGACCGGCTCAAGCTCGAGGAACTCGCGCTTAAGAAGGAGAAGGACGAGGCATCCAAGGAGCGACTTGCGAAGCTCCGCGACGACCTGCGCACGCGGGAGGCGGTCCTCGCCGACCTGCAGGAGCGGTGGAACAAGGAGCGCGCTCAGCTCAATCGCATTGGTGAGCTCAAGGGAAGGCTGGATGAGGCGCGCGTTGCGGCGGATCGCGCCCAGCGCGAAGGCAAGCTGGAACAGGCTTCCCGCCTGCTCTACGGCGAGATTCCGGTGATCGAGCGCGAACTCGCCGAGGCGGAGCAGGCCGAGAACGACGGACCGCTCATGGTCAACGACCAGGTCACG
Source organism: Microbacteriaceae bacterium (assembly GCA_030840105.1). Lineage (GTDB taxonomy): Bacteria > Actinomycetota > Actinomycetes > Actinomycetales > Microbacteriaceae > JAUZGC01. Next base: position 1,679 of record JAUZGC010000169.1, on the reverse strand, counting down.
GCCGAGGACATCGCGGCGGTGATCGCTGCCTGGACCGGCATACCGGTCGGCCGGCTGCTGCAGGGCGAGACCGAGAAACTCCTGCACCTCGAAAGCGAACTCGGCAAGCGAATCATTGGTCAGCGGCGTGCCGTGAGCGCCGTCGCCGATGCGGTGCGCCGTACGCGCGCTGGCGTTTCCGATCCGGATCGCCCGACCGGATCCTTCCTCTTCCTCGGCCCGACGGGCGTCGGCAAGACCGAACTCGCCAAGGCGCTCGCCGAGTTCCTGTTCGACGACGAAAAGGCCATGGTTCGCATCGACATGAGCGAGTACGGCGAGAAGTTCTCCGTCTCGCGTCTGGTCGGTGCCCCTCCTGGATACGTGGGCTACGAGCAGGGCGGACAGCTGACAGAGGCCGTGCGCCGGCGACCCTATTCGGTGATCCTCCTCGACGAGGTCGAGAAGGCGCATCCGGAGGTCTTCGACGTTCTCCTGCAGGTGCTCGACGACGGGCGCCTGACCGACGGGCAGGGTCGCACAGTCGACTTCCGCAACACGATCCTCGTTCTCACCTCGAACCTGGGCAGCCACTTCCTCGTCGACTCGACCCTCTCTGCAGAAGAGAAGGAGGAGGCCGTGCAGCAGATGGTGCGCCAGGCGTTCAAGCCCGAGTTCGTCAACCGGCTCGACGACATCGTCGTGTTCTCGACCCTTTCCGAGGAGGAGCTGGGCGAGATCGTCGAGCTCAACATCGACCGCCTGAGCCGCCGGCTGCACGACCGTCGACTCGAACTCGCAGTTACGCCGGATGCCCGTGCCTGGCTCTCCGAGCGCGGCTACGACCCGATCTATGGTGCGCGCCCGCTGCGCCGGCTCATGCAGCGGGAGATCGACGATCGCCTCGCGAACGCCCTGCTTGCCGGGAAGGTCCGCGACGGGGACACCGTCCTGGTGGACCTCGATTCCGACGGGGATCACCTCACCGTGGTCCCTGTGCACGAGGCTGCGCCTGCCTCCGAGGAAGTTGGCAGCTAGCGGCCAATAGGCTTGGTGCATGCGTGCAACAGTGATCTATGGTGAGCGGGATATTCGCGTCGACGAGGTGCCGAATCCGGTGCTTTCAACCGGTGGGGACGCGATTGTTCGCGTCGTCGCCGCGTGTGTCTGTGGCTCGGACCTCTGGCCATACCGTGGTGTGACTGCAACGGAGAAACCGCGCCGCATCGGTCACGAATTCGTCGGCGTGGTCGAGCAGGTCGGGCCCGACGTCTCGAAGGTCGCCGTGGGCGACTTCGTCATCGCACCCTTCTACGACTGTGACGGCACCTGCGCGAACTGCCGAAACGGCGTGAGCACCTCCTGCCAGCACGGCGGATGGTGGGGCGCCAACGATCAACTCGGCGGGTTCGCCGACGGAGGCCAGGGCGAGCTCATCCGGGTTCCCCACGCTGACGGCACGCTGTTTGCGACACCGGAGTACCCGGATGAGGCACTCATCCCGAGCCTGCTCACCCTCTCCGACGTCATGGGCACGGGGCACCACGCGGCCGTCTCGGCCGGCGTCACGACGGGCAGCACGGTTGTCGTCGTCGGTGACGGGGCGGTCGGACTGTGCGCCGTCCTCGCGTCCCGCCGGCTCGGAGCATCCAGGATCATTGCGATGTCGCGGCACGAGTCGCGCCAGAAGCTCGCGCTCG
>JAUZGC010000231.1 GCA_030840105.1 Microbacteriaceae bacterium | reverse complement strand
TCTCGTCGTCGAAGTGCGCGTAGTACACATCGATGTAGTCGGTCTGCAGGCGGCCGAGCGACGCATCCGCAGCCTTCCGGATGTTGTCGGGCGCAAGACCCTGGAACTGCGGGTGCCGGCTCACCTTGGTGCCGATGATGGTCTCTGCGCGGTTGCCGCGGGCCGCCATCCAGTTCCCGATGATCGTCTCGGACTCGCCGCCGACGTTACCCGGCACCCAGGACGGGTAGTTGTCCGACGTGTCGATGAAGTTGCCGCCTGCGGCGGTGTAGCCGTCGAGAATGGCGAAGGATGTCTCCTCGTCAGCCGTCCAGCCGAAAACGTTGCCACCCAGGTTGATCGGATAGACCGAAAGGTCGGACTCGCCGAAGGCCGTGCGCGTGGATGTGGAAGTACTGATTGTCATACGTGACTCCAAAAGGCTTGAAAATGAATCATTCAAGCCAACGTGACAGACATCCGACTATTCCCCAGGGCCGCAATGGGAGTCCTGTGAAAACCTGTCGTCCTACTCAACCGGCACCGGGGGCAGCGCCCAGGCCGCGAACGCGGGGCCAGTGCCGCGCACCCTGATGCCGCTCTCCGATGCCGCGAGTTCGCCGTTGCCGAAGAGTGCGGTGGCGACATCCGCGCCACTGACGGCGTCGACGGACAGCGTCACGTCGAAGCCGGCGCGGGCTGCGACGAGAAGCACGGACTCGGACACGTCCTCCCGGACGTAGACGAGGACGTCCTCGCCCACATGCAGCCAGCGCATCCCACCGCCGTTGAGCGCGGGATGCATCGTGCGCAGGCGGATGAGTTCCGCGTAGAGGTCGATCCTGCCAGACACGGATGCTTCCCCCAGCGACCCCCACGGCAGCGGCGTGCGCGAATCCTCGCCGTCGATCCCGGTGAGCCCGAACTCGTCGCCCGCGAAGACAACGGGGATGCCGGGGAGCGTCATGGACATTCCGAGTGCAACGGGCACGACTCCAGCTCGCGCGTTTGAGAGAAATCGTGGGGTGTCGTGCGTATCGAGCGCGTTCATGGTGCCGAGGCGGGTGCGCCACGGGAATCCCGCCGCGAACCGGCGGTGCGCCTCGACGAACTGTTCACCCGTATAGGACGGGATCCTGCGAAACGGCAGGCCGAAGTACGACGACTCCCGATCCGGCTCCGAGAGCCACCCCCAGACCGGCCGGGTGAAGTTGGTGTACGTCATGGCGCCGTGCCAGGCGTCGCCCTGGAAGTCACTGGAGGCATCGTTGGTCGACTCGCCGATCAGGATCGTATCCGGGTTGATCTCGGTCATCGTTCGGCGGACGGTGCGCCGCACCTCTTCGTTGAGATCCTGGTCGAGGTAGCGCCCGGTCATGTTCGCGACATCGATGCGCCACCCGTCGAGCGCATACGGCTCCGTGAGCCACGTCGCGACCACGGAATCCGGCCCCTCGATGAAGCGGCGGCGCAACTCCCGCGAGTTCCAGTTGAACTTGGGCAGACTCGGCACGCCGAGCCAGGAGGCGTACTCCGTGTGCTCGTCGTTGAGCCAGTAGAAGAACTCACTCTCCGGTGCATCCGGGTTGCCGAGCGCCGCCTGGAACCACTCGTGGCCGGATCCGCAGTGGTTGGAGGTCAGGTCTCCGATCACCCGGAAACCGCGCGCGTGGGCCGCCTCGATGAGGCGCACGTATGCGTCATTCCCGCCGAGCAGCGGATCGATCTGCCCGAAGCTCGACGCGTCGTAACGGTGATTCGACTGTCCGGGAAAGACCGGGGTCAGGTAGATCAGGTTGACGCCGAGGCGTTCGAGGTGATCGAGGCGTTCGATCACGCCGTCGAGGTCTCCCCCGTAGAACTGCTGCGAGCGCCCGGGCGGAAACAGGTCGACCGGGGTCTCCCAGGTGGCCGGGATGGCCCAATCCGGCAGGGTGCGCGTCTCGGCAGCGGGCGACCGCGCGAACCGGTCGGGGAAGATCTGGTACATGACCGAGGACCTCACCCATGCCGGCGGCGCCGCATAGGTGACGAGTTTGAAGTCCTCGGAGTCGAGGGTCTCGATCTCGTGCACGCCGGTTGCGTTGAGCCAAACGCTGCGCCCGTCTTCACGGGTGATCAGGAATCGGTAGCCATGCACGGGATTGAGCACCTGGATCTCGGCTTCCCACCAGTCCCACCCGCGCGCTTCGCCGGCAACATGCGCTTGACCGGCGACGCGCGTGTCCGGGGCATCCGTCGTGGCAACCACGGTGGCATTCGCGAACTGCGGCTCGTGGTCGGGGTTCGAGCGCGTGCGCACGGCCGTGACACGGCCCCAACTCCGCGGGATCCGCACGCGCACAGCGACCGATTCGCCGAGTGCAGGCTCCGCGTTCGAGACATAGAGCGGCGACCCGTCGTGATGTGGCAGCATGCCTCTACTTAACCATTCGGTTCAAGTCGGATGCCGTATCGTGTGCGTCATGACGATCACGGGCACCTCGGAATCGGGAAAATCAGAGACCATGACAGAGGCGGCCGGCCTCTCGACCGGCACGGCTCCGGGGGCTGAGCCGCAGGTCGCCTCCGACCGGAAAGGCCGCGAGTGGTGGCGCACCGCGGTGATCTACCAGGTGTATCCTCGGTCGTTCGCGGACGCGAACGGCGACGGAGTCGGGGACCTCACTGGCATCACCAACCGCCTCCCCGCGCTCAAGGAACTGGGCATCGACGCGGTCTGGCTCTCGCCGTTCCAGACCTCGCCGCAGCGCGACGGCGGTTACGACGTCTCCGACTACTGCGACGTCGACCCGCTCTTCGGCACGCTTGCCGACTTCGACGCGATGCTCGAACGCATCCACGGTCTTGGCCTTCGGCTCATCGTCGACCTCGTTCCCAATCATTCGTCGAGCGACCACGTGTGGTTCCAGGCTGCGCTGGCTGCGCCTGCGGGAAGCCCGGAGCGTGCGGCATACATCTTCCGCGACGGCAAGGGCGAGAACGGCGAGTTGCCGCCCAACAACTGGGAGTCCGTTTTCGGCGGGCCAGCCTGGACGCGGATTACCGAGCCGAATGGCACGCCAGGCCAGTGGTACCTTCACCTGTTCGACTCCACCCAACCCGATTTCGATTGGGAGAATCCGTGGGTGCGGGCACAGTTCCGCGACATCCTGCGATTCTGGCTCGACCGCGGCGTCGACGGATTCCGGGTGGATGTCGCGCACGGCATGATCAAGGAGGCCGGTCTGCCCGACTACACGCCGGCGGCCCCTGGCGCCAGCATGGGCAGCGGCACGGCGACGCTTGAGCCCGCGATCAGCGACGAACCGCCGAGCGCACCGTACTGGGGCCAGGAAGGCGTACACGAGATCTACCGCGACTGGCACCTCGTGCTCGAGGAGTACGAAGGCGACCGCGTGCTGTGCGCGGAGGCCTGGGTCGAGCCGCTCCCGAAGCTCGCACGGTGGGTTCGCCCAGACGAGATGCAGCAGGCATTCAACTTCTCGTACCTCGAGACACCGTGGTCGCCACCCGCGCTTCGCAACGTCATCAACGAGTCGCTGGATGCGTTCGGCTCGCTCGGCGCGCCGAGCACGTGGGTGCTCTCCAACCACGACGTCGTCCGTCACGCGAGCCGCCTGGCGTTGACCGCCGCAAATCTGCAGGGGCACGGTATCGGCCCGAAGAGCCCAGGGCAGCCGGAACCGGTGCTCGGCCTGCGCCGAGCACGCGCCGCGACATCCGTGATGCTTGCGCTGCCGGGGTCGAGCTACCTGTACCAGGGCGAAGAACTCGGCCTGCCCGAGGTCATCGACCTGCCCGACTCCGCGCGCCAGGATCCGACCTGGTTCCGCACGAACGGAGAGCGCTACGGGCGTGACGGATGTCGCGTACCGATCCCGTGGGAGGCCGACAAGCCGTCATACGGCTTCGGTCCGACCGATGCGAGCTGGCTGCCCCAGCCCGCCCAATGGGCCCGCCTGGCCCGCGACGTCCAGGAGGGTGTCGCCGGGTCGACCCTCGAGCTGTACCGGCTCGCGCTTGCGCTGCGCCGTGAGCACAGCCTGGGCTTCGGGACGGTGGAGTGGATTCCCGGGTTCGGCGACGAGGTCGTCGCGTTCCGCAACGGGCCGATCACGGTGATCGCGAACCTGGGCCCGGCACCGATCGAGCTTCCCGCAGGCGAGATCGTGCTCAGCAGCGAGACGCTGAATGGACGCACGCTGCCAAGCGATACGACGGCCTGGTTGGTCTAGCGAGCTTGTCTCGTTCGCCGGTCTAGTGCGGTTGTCTAGTGCGCCGGTCTAGTTCGCGTTGGCCGTGAGCCAGGCGATCGGGTCGACGGCCTGGGTGCCGTTCAGGCGGATCTCGAAGTGCAGGTGGGCGCCGGTCGAGATCCCGGTGTTGCCGACGCGACCGACGATGTCACCGACCGTGACGTGCTGGCCGGCGGCGACGCTCAGCGAGCCGACCTGCATGTGGCAATAGACGCTCGAGACGAGCTGGCCCTTGATGATGTGGTCGATGATGGCGTGGACGCCGCATCCGTTGTTGTTCGCGGGGAACACCTGGCGGACGACGCCATCGGCGATGACATGGATCGGCGTGCCGGCACCGGGGGTGAAGTCGACGCCGGGATGGAAGGTCGAGGCGCCCTCGGTCGGTGCACTGCGCGGACCAAATCCCGAGCTGACCCGAGTACCGACAGGAAGCGGCCACCGGACCTGCTCGGTGAACGCAAACGTGTATCCATCCCGTTTTACAGTCGAAGGACCGGCGCCATCGCCGAGGATTGCCTGGGGTTTCCCGGCGGAGACATCGGCAACCTTCGCCGCGATGAGCCCTGCCTCGACATCGCTCGGCGACAGCAGCGCGTTCGCCGGTACGGATGTGGCGATGGCCATCAGCACCGCGAGGGTCATCGCGATGAAGCCTTGCGTCACCCAGCGCCGCCGCCGTAAGCGTTCGCGATGCTTCTGCGTCGCGGCCGCAGGCGCCGACGAGTGCCGTGTGCTTTTGCGCGCGGATGGAGCCGGAGTGCGGAATGGCAAGAGCGATGGAACTTTCGGGTTGCTGGGGGTTGTGGGGTTGTCCCTGGGATTGTGGTCAAAGACAACGAATTCCGAAAGGCTAACCAGACAACCCGTTAAAAGTGATTCCAGCTCAGGGAACTCTGAGGTTTATTCAGGCAACCCCAAGGTTTGCTCCGGCAACCCCACGGGTTCGCACTAGCGGCCCCGAAGTCGGCTGCGAGCCTCAGCGGTCAGTGACGCCGAGCGCTGCGAGCAGGGGTGCGAACCGGTCATAGAGTCCGGGTTCTGCGGCGATGATGAGCTCGCGGCCGCCGCGCGCACCGTCGAGCGCGCCGACCCGTGCGCCCGCCTCACTTGCGACAAGTGCGCCGGCCGCATGATCCCACGGGTTGAGCCCTCGCTCGTAATACACGTCCAGGCGCCCGGACGCCACGGAACACAGGTCGAGCGCCGCCGACCCGATGCGACGGATGTCGCGTACCTCGTGGATCAGGCCGCGCAAGACATCCATCTGCCTGGTCCGCCGCTCGGCGGTGTACGAGAAGCCCGTGCCGACGAGCGCGAGCGGCAGCTGCACCCCGGTGGCGACCTCGAGCCGGCGGCCGTTGAGGAACGAGCCCCCACCGGCCGTGGCCGTGTAGGTCTCGCCGAGCGCTGGGTTGACGACGGCGCCGGCAAGCGCGCGCCAGGTCTGCGGGTCGGGCTCACCCTCGACGACGGCGATGCTCACCGCGTACACCGGAATGCCGTAGGCGTAGTTGACGGTTCCGTCGATCGGGTCGACGACCCAGGTCAGGCCGCTCGTGCCGAGCTCCGCTCCGGACTCCTCACCGAAGAAGCCGTCGTTCGGGCGCGCCTCCGCGAGCAGCGAACGGATGAGTTCCTCGGACTCCTTGTCGGCGAAGGTGACGATGTCTTCTGGCGACGACTTCGACGCGGCAACCGACACACCCTCCGCGCGCCGCTGCTTGACGAGCTCCCCCGCGCGCTGCGCGATCCCGAGTGCGATATCCAGTAGTTCGTCGTGAGAAGCCATGCCTCAAGCCTTTCACAGCCCCGGGGGGTCTCCCGGCCGAGGCCATTGTTGGATAGAAGGCGGTCAGGCGGGCAAAACGCGGCAAACAGTGGCGAGTGAGGGATTCGAACCCCCGAAGGCTGAGCCGTCTGATTTACAGTCAGATCCCTTTGGCCGCTAGGGTAACTCGCCAGGCGCACCCGACCACATGTGTTCATCTGACCGAAGGCGCTAGATAAGAATACTCATCGGGAGCCAACTCGTGAAATCTGCCGATCTTTGCCCCCGGGTGCCCATGCCTGCCGAAGCATCAGGGCCAGTCCAGCGGCTTCGCAACTACACTGGCGGCATGGCAGATTCATCATTTGACGTCGTGAGCAAGGTCGACAAGATGGAGGCGGATAACGCCCTCAACCAGGCCCACAAGGAGGTCGAGCAGCGCTACGACTTCAAGAATGTCGGCGCCTCGATCGAGTGGAGCGGCGAGAAGGTGCTCATGAAGGCCAATTCCGCCGAACGCGTCAAGGCCGTGCTCGAAGTCTTCGAATCCAAGCTCATCAAACGGGGCATCTCGCTGCGCAGCCTCGACGTCGGCGAGCCGTTCGCCTCCGGCAAGGAGTTCCGCATCGAGGCGAGCCTCAAGAACGGCATCGAGCAGGATGCCGCCAAGAAGATCTCGAAACTCATCCGCGACGAAGCACCCAAGTCCGTCAAGAGCCAGATCCAGGGCGACGAACTGCGGGTCAGCTCGAAGAGCCGCGACGACCTGCAGGCCACCATGGCCCTGCTCAAGGGCGCAGACCTGGATGTCGCCCTGCAGTTCGTCAACTTCCGCTAACGCAACGCGAGCAGGGCGCCAACGGTCCACGAATGGGAACACGACCGGACGCGTCGACCGGACGCGTCCCCGGCGCTAGTCGCGCTTGTTCGACACCGCGATCATCTCATCGCGCGGAACGACCTTGATGCGAATACGGCCCTGCGCATCGCCTAGCGCGAGTTCGTGCTGGTCGAGCGCATGCCAGCCGTCGAGGTTCGTGTAGTCGACGCCGCGTGAACGCAGCAGCTCCACGACGGACTCCTCGGACGGGTCGACCGGCGTCCACCAGTTGCCCTGGTCGTTGATCACGTGCTTGATCGTCTCCATCGCATCCGACTTGGTGTGCCCGATGAGGCCGACCGGGCCGCGTTTGATCCAGCCGGTCGCGTAGACGCCGTACATGCGCGAGTTGTCGCTCGTGTGCAGCACCTGGCCTTCGCGGTTCGGGATGACACCGTGCTGTTCGTCAAACGGGATGCCATCGAGCGGCGACCCGAAGTATCCGACCGCTCGGTAGATGGCCTCGACCGGGACCTCGCGGATCTCGCCGGTCCCGCGCACGCCGCCCTCGCCATCCGGAGCCGTGCGCTCGTACCTGATCGCAGCCACGCGCCCGCTCTCGTCGCCGACCACCTCGAGCGGCTTGGCGTAGAAGTGCAGGTGCAGCCTGCGGGAGGCCTTGCCGACCTCACGCTGCCGCCACTGCTGCAGCACCCGGTCGATCACCATGACCTGCTTATTGCTCGCGATCGCGGCCTGGGAAGCCTCGTCGTACTCGAAGTCCTCGTCGTAGACGATCATGTCGACGTCGTTGAGTTCACCGAGCTCACGCAGTTCGAGCGGCGTGAACTTCACCTGAGCTGGCCCGCGGCGACCGAAGACGTGCACATCGGTGACGGGCGAAGACTTGAGGATCTCGTAGACGTTGTCCGGGATCTCGGTCGGCAGCAGGTCGTCTGCATGCTTGGCGAGCATGCGGGAGACATCCAGCGCCACGTTGCCGTTGCCGATCACGGCGACCGACTTCGCTTCGAGCGGCCAGGTGCGCGGCACGTCTGGATGCCCGTCGAACCAGCTCACGAAGTCGGCGGCGCCATACGACCCCGCCAGGTCGATGCCGGGGATGTCGAGGTCGGCATCCTGCATGGCGCCCGTCGCAAAGATGACCGCGTTGTAGTGCTTCTTGAGGTCGTCGAGCGTGATGTCCGTGCCGAACTTGACGTTGCCGAAGAGGCGGATGTCGCCACGGTCGATGACCTCGCGCAGCGCGGTGATGATCCCCTTGATCCGCGGGTGGTCCGGCGCGACGCCGTAGCGCACGAGGCCGTACGGCGCCGGCAGGTGTTCGAACAGGTCGATGGACACGTCGAAACCGCGCTCGGCCTTCAGCAGGATGTCCGCCGCATAGATGCCGGCCGGGCCGGCTCCAACAATGGCCAGTCGCAATTTGGTCATGCAGTTTTTCCTAACTCGAGCGCTCGACAATGGTGTCGGCAAAACGGGTGAGTGCCTTCCTGACTGGTCCGTCAGGAAGCGGCGCCAGCGCCTCGACGGCGGCGCGGGCCCAGCCGTGCGCCTCCTCGAGGGTTTGCGCGGTCACTTCGTGGTCGCGGAGCGCGGCGATCGCCGCTGTCGCGGCGGCGCTGTCGACCGCATTGTCCGCCGTTCCGATGACGTCGCGCTCGAGCCTGGCCAGAAGCTCGGCGGATGCCGCATCCGTGCGGGCACGCTCGCGGAGCCTCAGCAGCGGCAGCGTTGCCACTCCGGCCCGCAGGTCGGTCCCCGGGTTCTTTCCGGTCTCCTCGCCCTTGGCGGAGAGGTCGATGACGTCGTCGATGAGCTGGAACGCGACGCCGATCTTCTCACCGAACGTGACGACAGGCTGCTCGTATTCTGTGGGCGCATTCGAGAACACGACGCCCATCTGTGCGGCAACGGCAATGAGCGACCCGGTCTTGTCGGCAAGGACCTGAATGTAGTGCTCGACCGGGTCCTCGCCCTCCTCTGGTCCGATCGTCTCGTGCAGCTGACCCAGGCACAGGCGTTCGAACGTGTCCGCCTGGAGGTGGATGGCGCGCTCACCGAGCCCGGCCACCATCTTGCTCGCGCGGGCGAAAAGCAGGTCCCCGGTAAGCACGGCGACGGAGTTGCCCCAGACCGTCTGCGCGCTCGGGACGCCGCGGCGCATCTGCGCCTCATCCATCACGTCGTCGTGGTAGAGCGACGCGAGGTGCGTGATCTCGATCGCCTCGGCCGCCGTCAGCACGCCAGGGGTATTGCCGTCGCCGAGCTGGGCGGCCAGGAGCGTGAGCATGGTGCGTACGCGTTTACCACCAGCTACGAGGAGATAACGCGCGGAGACATCCGCGAGGTTGTCCGCGAATCGCATCTCCGCGTGGAGCCCCTCTTCCACCTTGGCGAGGCCCGCGTCGACCGCTGCTGCGAACGCCTTGTCCTCGCTCGACGCGAAGATTCGCTCGCTGAGGCCGACCTGGCTCGAAAGCGAGGTGCCCCGTCGCGCAACCGGAACGTGTGAAGCCACTACTCCCCCTCTGCCAGCGGTTTGAAGCCGCGATGCAGGGCAACGATTCCTGCCGTGAGATTGCGATACCCGACCCGCTCGTAGCCCGCGGAGCGTAGCCATTCGTTGAGCACGGGCTGGCGAGGCCAGTCCTTGATCGAGTCCATGAGGTATTCGTAGGCGACCGGATGCGAGCTCGCCAGCTTGACGAGGTACGGCATCCCATACCGGAGATAGGCGAAGTATGCCTGACGAACGAGCGGGAGTGGAGGCTGCGAGAACTCGCAGATGACGAGACGACCGCCGGGCTTTGTCACCCGGTAGAACTCGGCGATCGCCTTACGTGGGTCGACCACATTGCGGAGGCCGAACGAGATCGTGACGGCGTCGAATTCGGCGGTCTCGAAAGGCAACTGGGTGGCATCCGCTTGCACGAATTCGATGAAAGGGTTGCCTGCCCGGCGAGCCCGGCCGACCGCGATCATGCCCGGCGAGAAGTCGGCGGCGACCACGCGCGCGCCCGTTGTGGTGAGTGCAGCACTCGACGTGCCCGTGCCCGCGGCGACATCGAGGATACGCTCGCCCGGCCTGGGCTTGACGGCCCTGGTCGTAGCGATGCGCCACAGCGCGGCGTTGCCCATGGAAAGCAGCGTATTCGTGCGGTCGTAATGGGTCGAGACCTCATCGAACATGGCAGCGACTTGCCCAGGCTGCTTGCTTAGATCGGCCTTACTCACCCGACAAGTCTAGGCGGCGGCTGGGAGGCCTCTCGCAAGCGGTTTCCCAGCGAGGGGAGGCGTAGCCTTGGTGCGTGAGTGCACAAGCGACCGCTGCCGCGGCGTCCCGGGTTGCCGAGCTGCGTGTCGAGACGACACCCCTTGGCGATGTCCGCGAACTCATCCCGTACCTCGACGCTCACACACCCCTCGTCTGGATTCGAAATGGCGAGGGCCTGGCCGGTATCGGCACGGCCCTGCGACTCGAGTTCTCCGGCGCGAATCGCATGCAGGATGCCGCCCTCGCCTGGCAGGAACTCGTCGCGTCTGCGACCGTGGACGACCCGATCGCCACCCCCGGCACGGGACTCGTGGCGTTTGGCACATTCGCGTTCTCCGACACGAGCGAGCAGACGAGCGTGCTCATCGTTCCCGAGGTCATCATCGGCCGTCGCGGTGGCCGGAGCTGGATCACCCGGATCCGGCCGAGCGAGGAACCCGTCCCCGCACAGGCTGCCCCTCAGCCCACGCCTCTGGGTGCGGAGTACCGGCTCTCGATCCTGCCGGGATCGCTCACACCGGATGGCTACCGCGCCGCGGTCACCGACGCGGTCGCGCGCATCCGCGAGCATGACCTGAACAAGGTCGTGGTCGCCAGGGACCTGGTCGGCCACCTCCCCGTCGAGTCCGACCTGAGACGCGCCCTCGTCCGGCTCGCTCTCGGTTACCCGGACTGCTGGACATTCGCCGTCGACGGCCTCGTCGGATCGAGCCCCGAGACGCTCGTGCGTGTCCATCACGGCACCGTCAGCGCCCGCGTACTGGCCGGCACCACCGCACGCGGTACGGATGCGAGCGCCGATCGCGACGCGGCGATCGCACTCGCTACGAGCCATAAGGACCAGGACGAGCACGCGTTCGCGGTGCAGAGCGTGCTCGACGCGCTGCGCCCGCACAGCCCGAACCTCGCCACGAGCGAACTGCCGTTCACCCTCAAGCTGCCGAACCTGTGGCACCTGGCAACGGATGTCGCTGGCACCCTGAACGACGGATCGACCTCGCTTGATCTCATCGACGCACTGCATCCCACCGCTGCCGTCGCCGGCGCACCCACCGCGGATGCCGTCGACCTCATCGACGAGCTCGAACCGTTCGACCGCGGACGCTACGCCGGACCGGTCGGCTGGGTGGGCGCAGACGGCGACGGCGAGTGGGCGATCGCTTTGCGCTGCGCGCAGGTCTCACCGAACGGCAACCTCACCGCGTATGCCGGTTGCGGCATCGTCGCGGATTCCGACCCGGACCGCGAGCTGGCCGAAACGACGATGAAGTTCCGCCCGATCGTGGAGGCGTTCGGCTAGCGAGTGCTGGTTGAGTAGCACGCCGCGAAGCGACGGCCAGTGCTGGTTGAGTAGCACGCCGCGAAGCGACGAGCGTATCGAAACCCCGGTTTCGATACGGCCCTGGCGGGCCTACTCAACCAACAACCACGGGCCGCAGGCTGGCGATGATGTTCGAACGCACGAGTGCGGTTCCGTCGTCGACGGCGGAGATCCACTCCTCGGTTGTTGCGACCGCAGCGAACCCCGACTGCATCACGGCGAGGACCGCGTTGTGCAGGTCCTTCGCCGCCAGCACTCCCGACTCGTTGGCCATGTCGAGCGTGCCGGTTGCGTCCGAGAGGAATTCCACCGCGAGGCCGCGGTGCACGGCATCGCGCGCCGTCGACTCAT
>JAUZGC010000158.1 GCA_030840105.1 Microbacteriaceae bacterium | reverse complement strand
AGACGCAGAGGCGGATGTCACGGATGTCGCGGAATCGGATGTCGCGGATGTCGCTGCGGGCGCTGTGCCTGCTGCTGCTGAGCCGGCTGCTGCTTCGGCCGCCGCCCCTGCCGCTGCGCCGGCTGCGAAGGAAGCACCCACCAAGAAGGCCGCCGCGAAGAAGCCGACCCAACACGTTGTATTCCAGCCGCCGGTGACCGAAGGCGAGGCGGACACCGGCGAGCCCGGCGCCGTCGCCGGCGAGCAGGCGGCGAAGATGTCACCGCGCGCCGCCACCAAGCTGCTCCGGCGTGCGCTCGAACTGGGCCACGACAAGAACGACGAGGAGTGGCTGCACACCTCCGCGGTAAAGCAGCAGATCAAGCGCATGGATCCGTCGTTCCACGAGAAGTCCCTCGGTTACGACTCGTTCAGCGACTTTGTGAAATCCCGATCGAACTTCGCCGAATTCGACAAGGCGTCGAACGGGCAGAAGGTGCGGCTGCGGCCTCCGAACGCTGCGTCCTGACCTTCGCCCTGCCGTTTCTAAGGTTGGCCCTGTCATTCAGAACAGATTCGTTTTGGCACTTGTGCTCCGCTCGGGCATGATCAACTCAGGCGAGTTAGGAGCATCATGAAAATCGGCATCCTCACAAGCGGGGGAGACTGCCCCGGCTTGAACGCGGTCATCCGCGGCGCGGTGCTCAAGGGCGTGCGCGTACACGACGCCGAGTTCGTCGGATTCCGCTACGGCTGGCGCGGGGTTGTCGACGCAGACATCATGCCGCTCGACCGCCACAGCGTGCGCGGACTCTCACGCCAAGGCGGCACAATCCTGGGTTCGAGCCGCACCAACCCTTTCGAGGGTGAGCGCGGCGGCCCGGAGAACATCCAGCGGATGCTCGACGAGAATGGCATCGACGCGATGATCGCGATCGGCGGCGAGGGCACCCTCACCGCCGCCCGCAGGCTCACGGATGCCGGCATCAAGATCATTGGCGTGCCGAAGACGATCGACAACGACCTGGCCGCCACAGACTACTCATTCGGCTTCGATACCGCGGTCGAGATCGCGACCGAAGCGATCGACAGGCTGCGCACGACGGCCGAGTCGCACCAGCGCTGCATGGTCGTCGAAGTCATGGGTCGCCACGTCGGCTGGATCGCCCTCCACTCAGGCATGGCGGGTGGAGCGCACGCGATTCTCATCCCGGAGCAGCCGCAGTCGATCGAACAGATCTGCGCCTGGGTCGAGAGCGTGCGTGACCGTGGCCGCGCCCCTGTGATCGTGGTTTCGGAAGGCTTCCACCTCGACACCATGGAAGGGGCGCATTCGCACAAGGGGCTTGACGCCTTCAACCGGCCACGGCTGGGCGGGATTGGCGAGATGCTCGCACCGATGATCGAGGAGCGAACGGGCATCGAATCGCGCGCAACGGTGCTCGGTCACATGCAGCGCGGTGGTGTGCCGAGCGCTTTCGACCGCGTGCTCGCGACGCGTCTCGGCATGTCTGCCATTGACGCCGTCGTCGAAGGGCGCTGGGGTTCGATGGTGTCGCTGCGGGGCACGGATGTCGTCAACGTGAGCATCGCGGAGGCGACGGGTGGGCTCAACATGGTTTCGCAGGCGCGTTACGACGAGGCAGCGCTGCTCTTCGGCTGAGGCCGAAAATCTGTAAAGGCGGGAAATTGCAAATGGCCCGGAGTCTGACTCCGGGCCATCTTCATTGGGTGATCGCGACTGGGCTGGTTACGCCGACGTGCGGCGCTCACCTTCCTTGACCGTGACGGTTTGGGTGTCCGCCTGGCTCTTCACCTCGATCTTGCGCGGTCGTGCTTTCTCACTCATCGGGATCGTCACGCTCAGCACACCGTTCGCGTAGTGCGCTTCGATCCGGTCGGTGTCGATTCCCTGGCCCAGGTTCAGCTGGCGCAGGAACGAACCGGCCTGACGTTCCCGAGTGAGCCACTTGACTCCTTCACCACTGGAGAGCGTGCGCTCGGCGCGGATCGTCAATAGCTGGCCGTCGACATCGATGTCAACCGAACCAGGGTCAATCCCAGGGAGGTCGGCACTCAGGACGTACGTGTCGCCATCGCGGTAGAGATCCATGGGCATCAGCCGTGGGCCCTGCCTGGTGTCGAAGAGGGCGCCCGCGACGCGGTCCAACTCGCGGAATGGGTCAAAATTCGAGGCCATATTCTCATCAACTCCTTCACGTCGGCCACTTTTTCGCGGCCCGGCAATTGGTTTTGAAGCTGAGCCAGGTCGGCTCAACTAGCGCCAGATTAATACTTTCGGAGCGGGACTTCTAGGCTCCGACAGGCCCAATCGTTAGGCCCAGAGCGAACGCCAGCAATAGACTCCAAAGCACCCCCACCAGCGCCGCTGGGACCCCCGGAATGAGGAGAACATCGTGGTTCCTTCGATCAACTATTGGGCCGTTTTGCTGGCCACTGCGTCGAGCATGGTCGTCGGTGCGATCTGGTACGCGCGGCCCGTATTCGGCAAGTATTGGATGAAAGCCGTTGGCCACACCGAGGAGTCCATGCGCACCGGCTCGGCCTTTCCGCTCATCATTACGGTCATCGTCAGTTTCATCACGGCGTGGGTGCTTTCCGGTGCAACGTTCATCGCGTGGAAGTTCTACAGCGGCAGCTTTCTTGCGAGCGCGATGTTGACCGCGATCATCCTCTGGCTGGGGTTCACGGTCGCACGCATGGTCACCCACGACGCGTTCGACCGGAGGCCCTGGGGTCTCACCATCCTGAACATCGTCCACGAGTTGGTGACCATCGTCATCATGGCGCTCATCATCGGCGTCTGGCCGCCGGCTGGCGCATGATCGGCATGGACATCGCGCGTGCGCTTCGGCACGCGGGGATGCGTTGGCGTCCCGCCTCCGGCGACGCGTTCGTGATCGACAGGCCCGAGTTGGAAGGCGACGTCTTCACGGTCAGTGACATGACCATCGAGCCGCATGAATTCGACACGGGAACGATCCTCGGCTTCAACGGTACGACCGAATGGGCACTCGATTCGCTCGCACTCGAGGACGCGCTGTGGTTGCCGCGCGAGGATCAGCTGCGGGACCTCCTCGGCAGCACCTTCCGCTCCCTGCGTCGCATCGACAGCGCGGGCGGGGTCATCTACCGCGTCGACATCACGCTTGGCGGTGCAACGACGTCATTCGAGGCCACGGAACCGGCCGTTGCGTACGCCTCGGCGCTCCTCGCGCTGATCGAATCGGAGGAAGAGGACGCGCCGCTGTAGCGCGTTTCCGCTTAGTTCGTTGGCTGGCGGGCGGCGCGCTCCGCATTCCTTGCCTTGACGCGCTGCTTCTCGGCACGGACATCCGCCTGCGTCTTTCGTTCCTGAACGAGCCAGGCTGGCGGCGCTTCGAGCAGGGCCGTGATCTCAGCCGAGGTCAGCGGATCGGTGATGCCTCCCCGCGCGAGTCCCGAGATCGAAACGCCCAACTTGCCGGCGACCACGTCGCGCGGATGCGGTCCGTTCTTGCGCAGATCGGCCAGCCAGGCCGGTGGCTCGGCGAGGAGTGACGTGAGTTCGGTGCGGGTGATGTCGCCGCTCTGGAAGGATTCGGGCGCTGCCGGCAGGTAGATACCGAGCTTCTTGGCCGCCGTCGCCGGCTTCATGGTCTGTTGCTGCTTGTCCGAACTCATCCAGCCAGTATCGCTCATCCAGGTGCCGTCTCCGGCCCGCTCGGTGAGGGCGATACCCTCGAATCATGACCGCAGAGACCTTCACGATCGCGTTTCCACCGGGCGTGACGGTCGGCAAGTGGACCCGCGCCTTCGCCGAACGGCATGCGGATGTCGCCCTCGAGGTTGTGCGTACGAGCGTGGCCGACCAGCAGGGATTGCTCGACGAGGCGCACGTCGACATGGCTTTCGTGCGGCTTCCCATCGACACGCGTGGCCTGCATGTGATCCCGCTGTATTCCGAGAACGTCGTCGTCACGCTCCACGAGGAACATCTGCTGACCCTTGAGAAGACTATTGTGCTCGCGGATCTCGCGGAGGAGAAGGTGCTGGCGGGCGAGCCGGACGAAGCGACGCTGCGCGCGGTCGCAAGCGGGACGGGCATCGCGATCATGCCGCAGTCGATCGCAAAGGCGCTTCGGCGCAAGGATGTCGTCGCCATGCTGATCGAGGATGCCGAACCAAGCCGAGTCGCGCTGGCCTGGCGCGATGATGCAACCGATCCGCTCATCGACGAGTTCGTTGGCATCGTTCGCGGCCGCGGTGCCAACAGTTCGAGGACCCCAGAGGTGGCTGCCGCGGAGGCGGCTGCGGCCGTCGCTGCTCGCGCTGCGCGCAATGCCGCGGCAGCCAAGGCCGCGAAAGACGCGAAGGCGGCACGGGCGGCGAAGGGCGGGGCGAAGACGCCGATGCGCACATCGTCGCAACGGCGGCAAGGCAAGAAGCCCGGCCGCCGCCGGTAGCACGACCGGCCGGTAATACGAACTTCGGCCAGGTGGGCCGCCTGTTAGGGAGTGTCTCACAATGCCCTGCTGAGCCAGATGCGATGGCTCCGAGGGGATATGGGGCGCTGGGCGACTCGCTCAAGCGCGACTGCATTGGCCATAAGCACTGTTCGGATCTCTCGGATCTCTCGGAATTCTCGGGTCTCGCGGATCTCTCGTGTCCTCCGGATCCCGTGGTCTATCCTCCACCAACGGATCCGGCGGATCGCTTCGGATCTCTCTGATCCCGCGACTCCTGCGTTCCCTCGGGCCGGTCTACTCCTGCACAGGGTCCTGTTGGTCTGACTTGTCCCAGGAGTCGTGCGTTCCTGGCAGAAGTATGTTCGATCCTGTCAGACTCGCTTCATGGCCTCAGTCGTAGACACGTTCACCGCATCGCTTGATGCGGTGCGGTCTGCTGCCGCCGCGATCCCGGCCGAGGTCGGTCTCATCAAAGGGTTCGATCATGACGGGCTGCTCAATTCGCTTCGCGCACTCGCTGAGATCCGCCGCATTGTGGATGCGCGCACGTCCCTGATCGCGGGCGAGATCGGGTATCGGTCCCGCCGGGAGCTCGGGTATGACGGGTTCGCGCAGCGGGAAGGGTTCCGCACTCCCGAAGCACTCATCCAGCACGAAACCGGGTCCACCGCTCGCGGCGCCCTCACGCTTGTGCACGCCGGCACCCTGGTGCATGACGCGCTGGTGCACGACGCCCTGGGAGACCAACAGCCCGGCGGCGCGGCCGCCCGCGAACAATCCCTGCACGAACCATGGCTTGTGGCCGTTGGTGCTGCGGTTGCCAGCGGGGCAACTCTCGGTGGACGCCGCGAACGCGATCCGATCCGGGCTCGGCGAGCCAGCACCGGATGCGACGGGTGCAGTGGATGTGACGGGTGCCACCGGGGCCGGGGTGACCGGCGTGACCGGCGACGATCTGGCGCGCGCTGCGCACACCCTGCTGGGAGAAGCCGCGATCCTCGACGCCGATCGACTCTTCAAGCGCGCGCGTGAACTCCGCGATGAGCTCGATGCGGCCGGGATCACCAACCGGGAACGGACCATCTACCAGGAGCGGTCCGTGCGCCGGGTGCGGCGACCGAATGGGCTCAGCCGGTACATCATCGACCCCGACATTGAGTCCGCCGCGTACTGGGACGACGTCTACGACACCCTCACCTCCCCACGGCGCGGCGGACCCCGATTCGTGAACGAAACCGACACGGCGTGGGCGGATGCGATCACAGGCGACCCCCCGCACCACAGAACAGTACGTCCACGACGCACTCACCCAACTGCTGCGGATGGGGGTCGACTCGGATGCGGCAGGCAGCCACACCATCACCGGGACGCGGCAACCTGCGGTCCGGGTGCTCGTCACCGCGACCGCGTTGGAACAGCGCACCGGCCACGGCCGAATCGAAGGATGCAACACCCCCGTCTCAATCGAAACCGTCGAACGAATCGCCTGCACAGCAGGCACGATCACCATCACCTTCGATCACACCGGGCAGCCGATCAACCTGGGCCGAGAACAGCGTCTCTACACCCGCCACCAACGCATCGCCCTCGCGGCGCGAGACGGCGGATGCCGCTGGCCGAACTGCGAGAGACAGCCAAACTGGGCA
>JAUZGC010000122.1 GCA_030840105.1 Microbacteriaceae bacterium | reverse complement strand
GCACACGGGCACGCGATGATCAGCGTGGCGACGGCCGCGGTGAACGCGACGGTGGGGCCGGCGCCGAGGAGCAGCCATCCGCCGAGTGTGGCGAGTGCGAGCCCGATGACGACGGGGACGAAGATCGCGGACATCCTGTCGGCAAGTCGCTGAACCTCGGCCTTGCCGTTCTGGGCCTGCTCGACGAGTCGCCCGAGTTGTGCGAGTTCCGTATCTGCACCGACGCGCGTCGCGCGTACGACCAGCCGGCCGCCCGAGTTCAGCGTCGCCCCGACGACGGTCGCGCCCGGCCCCACCTCGACCGGCACGGACTCCCCGGTGAGCATGCTCGCGTCGATTGCGGAGTTGCCCTCGACGACCTCACCGTCCGTCGCGATCTTCTCCCCGGGGCGAACCACGAACAGGTCGCCGACGACGAGCGTCGCGGTCTCGACCAGGGTTTCGACGCCGTCGCGGATGACCGTGGTCTCCTTCGCGCCCAGTTCGAGCAGCGCCTTCAACGCGGAGCCTGCGCGTCGCTTCGCCCTGGCCTCGAAGTAGCGCCCGGCCAGCATGAAGACGGTGACCGCGGATGCGACCTCCAGGTAGAGCTCGTCGGCACCGCTTCCCGGCGTGAGCCTGAACGCAAACGACATCGTCATCCCTGGCATACCGGCGTTGCCGAAGAACAGCGCATAGAGCGACCAGCCGAGGGCGGCGAGCACCCCGACGCTGATCAGGGTGTCCATGGTCGCCGCGCCGTGGCGGGCGTTGGTCCACGTCGCCCGGTGGAACGGCCAGGCGCCCCAGACCGCGACCGGAGCAGCGAGGGTGAGGGCGAGCCACTGCCAATTCGTGAACTGGAGGACGGGGACCATCGAGAGCAGTGCGACGGGGGCCGCGAGCGCCGTCGACACCAGGAGCCGCCGGCGAAGTTCAGTGGCCTCTCGGTCAGGTACGGCCGGCAAACCGGCCGGTGCCGTGGCTTCCGCGAGCGCCGGCCGTGGACGTTCCGCGGTGTATCCGGTTGCCTCGATCGTCGCGATCGCATCCTGCACGGTCGTGCCGGCGGGGAGCAGGACACTCGCCTTCTCCGTCGCGTAGTTCACACTCGCCTCGACGCCCGGCATACGGTTGAGCTTTTTCTCGATCCGCCCTGCACACGTCGCGCAGGTCATTCCGCCGACAAGCAGCTCGACCCTCTCCGTGCCTATTTCGCTGCGTTCACCTGTGGCCGGGCTCATTCCGCCGCGTTCACCTGTGGCCGGGCTCATTCCGCCGCCGGCGCGAGCGCGTAGCCCGCCTCGTCGATCGCGGCTGCTACAGCCTCCAGGTCGAGGGGCGCCGCGCTCGAAACGGCGACCTTCGATGTGCCGCCGACCACGAGCTCCACCTGCACACTTTCCACGCCGGAGAGTCCGCTGACCTCGCTGGTGACACTTGCTACACAGTGCTCGCAGGTCATTCCCAGTACGTCGTAGGTTGTCGTTTGCATGAATGGTTCTCCCGTTTCGAATCAGGACGAGTGTCGCCCGAGGATCAATTTATACCATAGGGGGGTATAGTACTAATCGCGGAGCCGGTGAGCGGGCCCTGTCGGAGTTATCCTGAGCGTGCACGTCGAAGGGAACGAAAACGACCATGAACGAGACGACAGTCATGCCGGATGCGGCGCATGACGAGGCTGCGCACGAAGACGAGCACGGCCACGGGGCGCACGATGGCCCGCACGGCTACATCTCAAGCAAAGAGAATTACCTGAAGCGCCTACGCCGGATCGAGGGCCAGGCTCGCGGCCTCCAGGGCATGGTGAGCGACGAGAAGTACTGCATCGACATCCTCACCCAGATCTCTGCGATGACCAGCGCACTCCAGTCCGTGGCCCTCGGGCTGCTCGACGACCACCTCAGCCACTGCGTCGTGGACGCGGCCGCTCAGGGCGGGCCTGACGCCGACGCCAAGATCAAGGAAGCATCCGACGCAATCGCACGGCTCGTTCGCTCCTGACCTGTGCTCACCAGGGCTGCGCTGCTGTCGCTGAGCACGTAAACTCGCCGCCCCTCGCCCACGCGCGTATCGTTGAGAGTGCAGAGCTGCCGGTCTCACCGTAGGAGGGTCCTGATGCAGAACGCATACATATTGCCAGCCGTCGAACGATGGTGGCCCCACCTCGACATCCCGGCCAAGCAGTGGGTGGTCAGTCATTTCGGGGAGCCCCTCCCCCCAGAGATCATCGCGGAGATCTGCACCCTGTGCGACTCGGAGGCCGCCCTGGCGGATGTCAGCGTCATCCTGACGACGGCCGAGCGTGACTACATCGAGACCCAGATCGAGTTCGTCGATTAGGTGTGGGAAAGCTCGCGTTGATTCGGCAAGCGTGGGCATGCTCGCGCTGATTCGGTAAGCGTGGGAATGATCGCATTGATTCTCCACGGGGTTGCGTCGGCGCCGTCAGCTCGCCGCGGTGTCCGGGTGCTGTTCGTGGCCGTGGTCGTGTTGTTCGTGGCCGTGGCCGTGTTGTTCGTGTTCGTGTTCGTCACTGTCGGCGTGGCTGTGCCCCGGGCTTCGCCGCGGTTCGCGCGGGTGTTCTCGTTGCAGTTCGCGTTGTAGGTCGCGGAGTGCGGCGCTTTTGCTCGGCATCAATCGTGGCACCTGTGCTGGGTCGATGTCCGGTGGTGGG